>JASFJY010000205.1:0-6078 GCA_050119415.1 Chromatiales bacterium
CCCTCATACTGCCCGTTCATGCACCACATCACTGTGGAGCACCCTACCGGCAATCCTAGTGGGCCGGGGCCGATCCTGGCCAAGGTCACTTTTCGACATCAACAACCCCTTCAACCACGTTTATTTGCTGGTCTGTTGTGCGATAATCTTCGACTTTCCGTCAGACTCGCAGTTAAAAGATGAACCAGACACCCCGCAAAATCCTCATCACCAGCGCCCTGCCCTACGCCAATGGGCCGATCCATATTGGCCACCTGGTGGAGTACATCCAGACTGACATCTGGTCGCGCTTTCAGAAGATGCGTGGCCACCACTGCCTCTATGTCTGTGCCGACGATGCCCACGGCACGCCGATCATGCTGCGTGCCCGTCAGGAAGGCATCGAACCGGAGACCCTGATCGCCCGCATGGCCGAGGAGCACCAGGCCGATTTCGCCGATTTCCGCATCGGCTTCGACAACTATCACTCGACCCACTCGCCGGAGAACCAGGCCTGCGCCAACACCATCTACGAGAGCAACCGCGACGCTGGCCATATCGCCAAACGCACCATCACCCAGGCCTACGACCCGGCGGAGCGGATGTTCCTACCCGACCGCTTCATCAAGGGCACCTGCCCCAAATGCGGCGCCGAGGACCAATACGGCGACAACTGCGAGGCGTGCGGAGCCAGCTATTCCCCCGCCGAGCTGATAAACCCGGTCTCCGCCGTCTCCGGCGCGGTGCCTGAACAGCGCGAGTCTGACCACTACTTCTTCAAGCTGGCCGATTTTGCAGCGATGCTGCGGGAGTGGACCGGCGCCGGCCACATCCAGCACGAGGTGGCCAACAAACTGGACGAATGGTTCGAGGCCGGCCTGCAGGAGTGGGACATCTCCCGCGACGCCCCCTACTTCGGCTTCGAGATCCCCGACCACCCGGGCAAGTACTTCTATGTCTGGCTCGACGCCCCCATTGGCTACATGGCCAGCTTCCGCAACCTCTGTGACAAAACCGAGGGGCTCGACTTCGACGACTACTGGGCGGAAGGTTCGGATGCGGAGCTCTACCACTTCATCGGCAAGGACATCATCTACTTCCATACCCTGTTCTGGCCGGCCATGCTGCACGGCGCGGGCTTCCGCACCCCCAGCGCGGTCTATGCCCACGGCTTCCTCACGGTGGACGGCGCCAAGATGTCCAAGTCCCGCGGCACCTTCATCAAGGCGCGCACCTATCTGGACCACCTCAATCCGGAGTATCTGCGCTACTACTTCGCCGCCAAACTGGGTTCCGGCGTCGACGACATCGACCTCAACCTGGATGACTTCGCCCAGCGGGTCAACAGCGACCTGGTGGGCAAGGTGGTCAACATCGCCAGCCGCTGCGCCGGTTTCATCAGCAAACGCTTCGGCGGCCGACTGGCGGAGCAAGTCAGCGAACAGGCCCTGTTCGACGACTTCGTGGCGGCAGGCGAGCGCATCGCCGAACACTACGAGAAACGGGAATTCAGCCGCGCCGCGCGCGAGATCATGGCCCTGGCCGACCGCGCCAACCAGCACATCGACGAACAAAAACCCTGGGTGGTGGCCAAAGAAGAGGGCAAAGAGGACCTACTGCAGGCGATCTGCAGCGACGGCCTCAACCTCTTCCGCCTGCTGATCGGCTACCTGCGCCCCATCCTGCCCGGCACCGCCGAGACGGCGGAGGCCTTTCTACAGATCGAACCCATAACCTGGGATCAACTGGCCACCCCGCTGACAGGCCATGTCATCGGCAAGTTCAAGCCGCTGATGACCCGCGTCGATCCCAAACAGATCGAGGCGATGCTGGAGCACTCGAAAGAGGATCTGGCGGCCCAAGCACCAACCAAGACGGCCCCACCGCCCGCTGACTCGCCACTGACCAAGGATCCCATCGCCGAGACCATCCAGTTCGACGACTTCGCCAAGCTCGACCTGCGCATCGCCCGCATCGCCAAGGCGGAACATGTGGAGGGGGCCGACAAGCTGCTGCAGCTGACCCTCGACCTGGGCGGCGAAACCCGCAACGTCTTCGCCGGCATCAAATCGGCCTACGCGCCGGAGGACCTGGAGGGCAAGCTCACCGTCATGGTGGCCAACCTGGCGCCGCGCAAGATGCGCTTCGGCGTGTCGGAGGGCATGGTGCTGGCGGCCGGGCCCGGTGGCAAGGAGCTGTTCATCCTCAACCCAGATGAGGGGGCAAAACCTGGAATGCGGGTGAAATAGGGATTTGGATTCAAGCCGTGAATGGACGCCAATCACGGCGAATTTTCACAAATAGCTTAAGCGAGCAGTTGAGTTAGGGTATGGCTTAGCCGCACTATAGGTTTGCAATCTAGCTGTTATTTTTTGATCCCCTCTCCCTCAGGGAGAGGGGGTCAAAACAACTCATCGAGCAGCGCTGACAACGGCTTAAACTTTCGCCGGCTGCGGTGCCTGATTGATATCGGCAATGATGTCATCCACTCGCTCGATGCCGATAGATAGACACACCATGTCGGCGCTTACCCCAAAAGGCCAAATCACCCGAATCGGCGAATTACCGACGTCGCCGCTTGACAGTCCCAAGCACTGCGAGGCCAGCACTCAACAAGACCAAGGCTCCAGGCTCCCGCACCGTGGTGGCTGCGACATCGCCGGAACGAACGGCCCAGGTATACAGCCTAGTGAACTTATAACTCTTGTTCTGACGGCCGTATTGGATATGGAAGAGCCATGCATTGGCGGTATAGGGCTCATACTCCGTACCCGACCAATAGGCGAAGTTCCGAAGATTCAAAATGTCAACGCCGTCGGCGCTACTGTTCTGCAGGCACCAGTGACTTATCGCGGGACATCCGTCTTTGTTTCTGGAGCCGTCCGGATTAAACAAGCTCTCATTACCCAGGTTGACGTGGAACATGTAGGCCAACTCGCTACTGCTGGTGTCCACGTTGTAGCCCGCGTCAGTGCCGCCGCGACTGATGTTTATACCTGGAGTGCCCATATCGACCACCGTCGGCAGGCGCCAATCGTCATAGCCGCCGAAAATCAGGCTATCGGCCCAGGCCATGGCCTCATCCCAGGTCATGCGACCATCGCTGTCGTAGCCGCTGGTCTTCGCATAGTTGGCGTCCTGCAACCAGGTCAGATCCTGGTCGCTGTCATAGATCATGCCGTTGCCACGGTCGATCAGTGACGCCTGTACCGTGGTGGCCAGACCGAAAACCAGCAGCCCTGCCAAATGCAATTCCATGCCCTTTTTGTTCTTCACTACCCTGTTCTCCCTTTATTCCTGAGTGTTGCTGCATATCGACTGCGAAAACAGCACGAAACAATGCTCAAAACACCCAAACCAACAACGATAACCGTTTGAAATATTCGGGCTAAAGGGCGTTCCGGGCTGGCAAACGCATTTCGATTTCAAAGCATAACAAGAGAAAGAGGATATGTGAACTGCGTCACACTTTAACAGGCATTATTGAATAAATCTGTGCCAATATTGCATCCGGCCGCTTCAATTAGTTATTCTGCAATCAATGCGTCTAAAACTATATGGCTTTGACCGGAAAGATATTTTTTAACACAGAAAGTCGGGATGAATCGATCTTAATAATGAGAAAAAGGAAAATAATACTGTAAGAATTTCCGACAGCCTCTTACAAGATCTCCGGACATGCCCACATCTTGCCCCCCTCTGTCCCTTGCCGTTTAATCCGAATGTTTCATCCGGGAACGCGACCGTCGCTGCACCCGACTCGCTGACACAAGCGCAATCAGACCCGTAATCCATAACACTGGGATAGAAGGGGTCGGCACGACAACTTCATCAGAAATGAAATAGATTTCACTGGCGACCGTATGCTCGCTTGGCGAGCTGTTGAAGAGATGCGCCTTAGCCGTGTAGGCATGTCCATCCTGCAGTGCATACTCGACAAAGACCTGGTCCGTGTTGTACTGATCCGGGATCTGTTCGCAATAAGAAACGCCCGCTGTGTGATCAATCAAGCAAAACTCAAATGAACCCCACTCATTATGCTCAACCCATCCATCCAGAATTAAATGATCTCCCTCGCCGACAACTCTGAAATCGGTTGAAAACTTTAAATAGGAGTTTTGCTCACTACAACAGTAAGCCTCGTAAACTTCGGGCCATGAGGACCAATCAATCGAATATTCATATTCGTAATAGCGAATGCTATGCACCTCTAGTTCGTAAGCCCCTGCATAAATATTCGAAAATCTGCTCTGCGCGAAACTGATCAATCCTGCAGCCGTATTGCTTGTACCCGTCGAGACACCTATAAAAGATCCGTGGCTGAAATCGAGGCCAATTTCCTGCTTAATGTAGGTATCAACGCCATAGACACCTCCCGAGTAGGCTGTCGTATATGTGTTGCCCAGAACGGTGTATTCGACCTGCTGTTTGACATAGTCATCGGTGATGATGATGGTGGCGTTGGAAGCCGTGGTTGAAATACTCAAAATGAGTAGCGCTGCGATCCTGGAATACATGATGTTCCCTCCCTAGAAAATCCGAAGTACGAAAGAATTACTTCCTGCAACAAGGAAACCTTGCCTTCAGATTATTTGAGGCAACATATACGCCAAGAATAATAAGGTCTCGAAAGTTAGGTAAATTCTCTAGCGGCCTTACATATCCCTGTAAATATATCTGACAGATCGGATGCGTTACGGAGCAAACCGTAAAAAGTCAGCTCTTGGCATCCTCAACGAAATAAACCGACCAGCAAAACGCCCCCAAAGAACATTGGGGCGTTTTGCCATACAAACGAGATTGGCTGTCAATCAACTCCTCTTCTGGACCATTCCTCTCATTGCGCCAATAAAAACAAGTCCGGTTGAAAGCAGCATCAGGATGGAAGGCGAGGGGGCAACGACAGTATCACCCCTAAACCAGATGTCCCCCCAAACGCTATGTTCGCCAAAAGCTGTATTGGTGAGTACAGCGCTGGCTACATAAGTATGACCATCTTCCAATGCAAAATCATAGGCTTCATTGCTAATAACTACTGTGCCTGCCGTTTCATCGAACAACAGGACGTCCGGCGTAGCAGCGTATGGGTTCTCAGCCTGTCCATACATACTGATCGTTCCACCCGCACCATCAACCATAAACCGCAGTGTAAAATCAATATATGAGTTTTGAGTATGGGTATCTACGGCCATATCGGCTTCTGGTGATGACTGGGTAACCCAAATATCACTGTTTAGATGAAAAGAGTAGTTACCAGGTGAATAGGACTGGCTCTCTACTAAGCCATAAAAAAAGGACTGCGTCCCAGGCTCCAGATCTGTGGATATACCCGTAAATATTTCATTGCCCATCGCATCCTCTTCGAACAGCAGGGAAATATTCTGCCTGTTGCTGGGGTCAGTACCCGCGACAGCTCCCGAATAGGCTTGGCTATAGCTTTTACCAAGAACAGTCAACTCAGCTTGTTGCTCTACGTGGTCATCAAGAATGTAGATGGTGGCGTGGGCAGCACCCAGCGAAATCATCAAGATCAAAAAGGCGGTTAATCTGAGCATCACAGCGTTTTCTCCTTAAAACTAAAAATCCATTAAAGTCCTTAAGCCAAGGACCCTCTAACATTAACTTAACAAGAAGTCATGCATCTCGAGATATAATCAACAATCATACCAAAACCTAAAACCACTAAATATCAAGCAGTTAAATCTCTCATATTCAACCAGACGTAAATAATTCCGACAGATGTGTAATAAGCTCTGACAGCCGAGATGATGTTTGCTTACCCTTTTCGACCAGATACGAATCGGTTTTATTAATAAGGATAAGAAATGGAAATTATAAAGCTGTAAGAACTTGCGACTTACCCTTTAGCCGCCTGCAACGCCTGTGCGATATCGGCAACAATGTCGTCCACATGCTCGATACCGATGGAGAGACGCACCATGTCGGAGCTGACGCCAGCAGCCTTCAACTCCCCCTCATTGAGCTGACGGTGGGTGGTGGAGGCGGGATGGCAGGCCAGGGATTTGGCGTCGCCGATATTGACCAGACGCAGGATCATCTGCAGGGCGTCGATGAAACGGGCGCCTGCCTCGATGCCGC
>JASFJY010000206.1:0-6053 GCA_050119415.1 Chromatiales bacterium
CGTTCCAGGGTCTTGGCATGATTGTCGCCCAGGGCTTGGATAAAGAGATCGAGTGTCTGCGGCGCCATGGCGTGGGGCCAATCATCGGCCTGTACGAAGCGAGGCATGCCGGCCACCACCAGTAAACCCGCCACCCGCTCGCAAGCGAGCTGCGCCGCCTGCAGGGCAACCATGCTACCCAGGGACCAACCGAGCCAGACCGCTCTCGGCGGCGCCACCGCGAGACAGGCTTCGGCCCAGCCGGCAAGCGCCTGTTGGCCATGGAAGGGGCTGTGGCCGTGCCCCGGCAGGTCGATCAGCGTGACCCGGCAGTCGGCTGCCAGCTCATGGGCGAAGTCGGACCAGACCGAGGAGTTCATGCCCCAGCCGTGGAGCATCACCAGATCCCGTCCCTCGCCCTGTACTTCGATCGCCAACGTCATCAGACCTCCCGCTCTAGGGTTGCCAGTGCCGTCAGCAGCCTCTCCAGCTGGTGATCGGTGTGATCAGCGCTGAAAGTGATGCGTAAACGGGCACTCCCTTCGGGCACGGTAGGGGGCCGGATGGCGCTGACCAGGATACCCTGCTCCTCCAACCGCCGGCTCCAGGCCAAGGCCCGCTCAGCACTGCCGGCCAGGATCGGCTGAATCGGTGTGGGGGAATCCATCAACGGCAGCCCCAAAGACCCAGCCCCTGCGCGAAAACGACTGATGAGCTGACGCAGGCGCTCCCGCCGCCAGGACTCCCGACGTGCGATGCGCAGGCTGGCGCGAGTGGCCTCGGCCACCGCGGGCGGCAGCGCGGTGGTGTAGATATAGCTGCGCGCCCGCTGAATCAGGGTCTCGATCAGCGCCTCACTGCCAGCGACGAAGGCACCGAAGGTACCGAAGGCCTTGCCAAGGGTTCCCATTAGGATCGGCACTTGCTCCACGCCCAGTCCATAATGGGCGAGACTGCCGCGCCCCTCCTCTCCCAGCACGCCGAGGCCGTGGGCGTCGTCCACCATCAACCAGGCGTCATGGACGCGGGCCAGCCCGGCGAGCTCGGGCAGAGGGGCCAGATCACCATCCATGCTGAAGACGCCGTCGGTGGCAATCAATTTGCACGTCTTTGCGTCATCGGCCAGTTGACGCTCCAGCGCCGCCGTGTCGGCGTGGGGATAGCGTTGCATCCTGGCCCGGCTGAGCAGGCCGGCGTCGAGCAGGGAGGCGTGGTTGAGGCGGTCTTCATAAAGCCTGTCGCCACGTCCCAAGAGAGCGGCGATCACCCCCAGGTTGGCCATGTAACCGGTGGAGAAGAGCAGTGCTCGCGGCCGACCGGTGAACTCGGCTAGCTCCTCCTCCAGGGCGTGATGGGCCGTCGTGTGGCCGCTGATGAGATGGGCGGCGCCGCTGCCGGCGCCGTAGTCGGCGGCCCCCTGCTGCAACGCCCGCACCACCTCCGGGTGATTGGCCAACCCCAGGTAGTCGTTGCTGCAGAAGACAAGCATGCAACGGCCGTCAATACACATCTCCGGCTGTTGGGGCGATCCGGCGATGCGACGTGAACGGTAGAGGGCAGCCTCGCGACGTTGCTCAAGAGCCGTTGCCAGCTGTTGCTGCAGGGATTCTGTCATGGTGACTGACACTGGGTTATGTGACTTTGCAACCCGCAAAGGCGCAAGAAGGGTCTGCTGGCTGGGTTTTCACTGGGGCGGAACCCCACCCTATCTAAATCCCCATCCGCTTCAGACTACTTGAGCCTGTGACTTGCAGGGTGTCTTGGCCGCCTTGACCTCACTTTCGATCGCCTCCTCGGTCTGCATGCCGAGGCGCGCCAGCAGTCGCTGGTCGCGGTCGGCTTCCGGGTTGTCGGTGGTCAACAGCCGCTCGCCGTAGAAGATCGAGTTGGCGCCCGCCAGGAAACAGAGGGTCTGCATCTCGTCGCTCATATCGGCGCGACCGGCGGAGAGGCGGACATAGGAGGCGGGCATGATGATACGCGCGGCGGCAATGGTGCGTACGAATTCCAGTGAATCGAGCGCCTCGCTGCCGAACAGGGGGGTACCCTCCACCCGCACCAGCATATTGATTGGCACCGACTCGGGATGTTTCGGCAGATTGGCCAGCTCCCGCAGCATGCTGGCGCGATCGCGTCGCGATTCGCCCATGCCGAGGATACCGCCGGAACAGACGTTGATGCCCGCATCACGCACATGGGCCAGGGTCTCCAGGCGATCGTCGAAAGTGCGGGTGGTGATGACATTGCCGTAGAATTCGGGCGAGGTATCCAGATTGTGGTTGTAGTAGTCGAGGCCCGCCTCCTGCAGGCGTTGAGCCTGGGCCTGGGTCAGCATGCCGAGGGTCAGACAGGTCTCCATGCCGAGCCCGTGCACCGCCTCCACCATCTCGATCACCTTAGCCAGGTTGTTGTCGGTGGGATTGCGCCAGGCGGCACCCATGCAGAAGCGGGTGGCGCCCTTGGCCTTGGCGGCCTGGGCTGCTTCCACCACATCATCCAAGGGCATCAACTTCTCCGCTTCCAGGCCGGTGGCGTGCTTAGCGCTCTGAGAGCAGTAGCCGCAATCCTCGGCACAGGCACCGGTCTTGATGCTGAGCAAGCTGCTCATCTGCACCCGGTTGGGGTCGAAGTGGGCCCGGTGGAGCGTCTGCGCCTGGAATATCAGATCGTTGAAGGGCTGGCCGAGCAGACTCTCGATTTCACCCAGTTCCCAATCATGACGTATAGTGGTCTCGGTCATAGTGCAATACGGTTTAATTCAGCAATTGATAAGAGTGCGTCAATAGACCTCATCACCGCCCCCCTGTCAACCAAGGATGGTTATGCAAGTTAACAACTGGCCAATATTTATACAACGCGCCCTCTTTCCCTGCCACTGCGCTCTCTGCGGCAACAAGCTCGGCGATCGATCGGGACTCTGCCCCGACTGCCGTACAGAACTGCCCTTCAACCACTCCGCCTGCCCCATTTGCGCCCTGCCGGTAACAAACTCTGAAGTTCGATCCTGTGGTCGCTGCATACGACGACCGCCACCCTTTGCCGCAAGCCAGGTCCCCCTGCTCTATCAGCCCCCCGTGAACCACCTGATCGGCGAATTCAAGTTCCGGCACCGTCTCCATCTGGCGCTACCTTTGAGCCGACTCTTCTGCACAGAACTGCCATCGCGGCTATCCAGGCCCGATCTCATCCTGCCGGTCCCCCTGCATCCCCGCAGGCTGCGCGAACGGGGCTTCAACCAGTCGCTCGAGCTGGCACGCCGCATCGCCGCGGAGCTGCAGCTGAAAATCGACTGGCGCAGCTGCCGCCGGCTACGCGCCACACCGCCGCAGAGCAACCTCGACCAGCACGCCAGACGCAAAAACCTGCGCTCAGCCTTTGTTGCCGACCCGGGGCTAGCGGGCCGTCACATCGCCCTGTTCGACGATGTGATCACCACCGGGGCGACTGTTACGGCCGTCAGCCGGGCCTTGCTGCGGGCGGGTGCATCACGGGTCGATGTCTGGGCACTGGCGAGAACACCGCTGCCATATTAACCCGGCAGGCTATTGTTATACTAAATCGGTACTCACGTTAGATCCGACACAGGTCCCACACGCTTCGAGGTCACCCAATGTCCACCCTATGGGAGAGAGTCACACGAGACACCAAACTTATCAGTCTTCCAGAGGCTTACCTGAAACTGAAAGCGGTGATAGAGAGGCCAAACTACACAGTCCAACAGGTGGCCGAGACCATCAGCTACGATCCCGCGCTCACTACCCGGGTGTTGCGGCTGGTCAACAGCCCCTACTTCGGTCTGGCCAACCGGATCGATAGCATACCCCGCGCCGTGAGTCTGCTTGGCACTCAACAGATACACGATCTGGCACTGGCTACCGCGGTCGCCCATGGTTTTGGCGGCATCGATCCCAAACTCCACGACCTCTTGAGCTTTTGGCGCGGCAGCGTCTTCTGCGGCCTGGTGTCACAGCAGTTGGGCAAGGTCTGTGGCGCGGCCCAGACCGATAGGCTCTTTGTCGCTGGCCTGTTGTGTGATCTCGGTCATCTGATCCTCTATCAGAGCATCCCGGAGGAGTGCCTGCACGCGGAACAGCTCGCCCGAGAGCAGGCACGGCCGCTGGTGGAGGTGGAGCGGGAGGTGCTCGGACTCGACTATGCGCGGGTCGGCGCCACCCTGCAGCGTCAGTGGCGGTTGCCCGAAATCCTGATCGAGGTGACCGAGTGCCACCCTGAACCCTTGCGTGCCAAACGTGACCCGTTGACCACCGCGGCGGTCCATGTCGCCAACCTCATGGCACGGGCCCGCAACTACGATCTCGACTTCGGCGAGGGGGTGATGCAGCCCCACCCCGAAAGCCTGAAACGGTTAGGCGTCAGCTTGCCGGATTGCGTCGAAATCGGCCAGCTGATGGAACCGCAGATGGGCAGCCTGCTGCATCTGCTCAATACTCGCTACTGATTGCCGATCGGCATGATGAAGCGTTCACCCAGATGTTCCAGAATCACCCCATCGGTGAGGATCTCGATCAGCTGCGGTCCCTCCGCCAGGTAGTCGCCTTCATTGTACTTCTCCATGTTGATCAGAACGTAACGCTTGGCTGGCTGCTCACTGTAGCTGTGGATATCGATATTGATGGACGGCAGATTGGCCACGAATCCGCTGGGCATCTCGCTAATGGGTCGAGCCGGCGACGGTGGTGGTGCCGGAGGCTCGTCAGCGATCTCGAACAACGGTTCCTTCTTTTCCAGCGGTGGCTGAGGCGCCAGTTGGGAAGGAGACTCCAGCAGGGTTTGAGTTTGAGGTTGCCGCGGCACGGTTGGTAGGGTCTGCGGCGGTTGCACCACCTCCGGCACGGAGGCGACCGGCTCCTGCGGGGGCGCCGCGTTCTGACGGAAACCGCCCAGGTAGAGGCCGAGACCGAGCATAATGAGAGCAAACAGAACCAACATCAGCCAACCCAGGCCATGTAGCCCCGTTTGCGCAGTGCTGGCGGACTCGATCCCGATGCCGGGTACATCACCCAGCTTGTGCTGACGTTCCGCCTTCTTCAGTGCTTCAAGTATTAGCGACATCTCATCCCCCCCCCTTACCGCTCCGCGCCAGCAGGGTCGGCGTATCCGGTTCCATTGACAGGTTGTTCAGGTGGATCATGGTCTGTTGACCCGCCACACCGTCTTCAAGCAGGCCCTTATGACGCTGAAAGGCCTGCAATCGATTCTTCAGCGATTTATCGAAGCGATCCACTCCATCCACAGGTGCTACAGGCTCATCATCGAACTTCTGCAGCCGCTGACGCAGCCAGGTCACCGGCTCGCCGGTAGAGCCGGCACCGATTAACGCCACCCCCCTATAGGGCCGCCATAACATGACGAAATCCCCTTTCCAGTAGGGCTTGAGTTTCGATGCCTCCAGTAGAGCTTCACCGTTGCCGTCGTTCACAACCAATAAATCCTCGTCCTTCAGCTTGAGCAGCAGCAGACGCGACTGCTCCTCCTTGACCAAGCGCAGCAGCAGCGGCCGATTGAGTTTTTCAAGCAGACCCCAGTCACCCCGATCCCGCAAACAGCGTAAGCCGCTGCTCGATGCCTGAATACAAGGAGATATGGACGAAGCCGACTCATAGGCCTCTCCCCAAAGGGCAAATAGCGGTTGGTAGACCGTCTCCTTTGACTGCGGTTGACTAAAGAGTCGCTCCAGGTCCAAGCTATCCGCCGCCTCATTCGGAGCCGCTATCGACGGAGACTCAGCCTCTGCCTCGATAGCACCTGGGCTCGGCGTCGTGGCCGGTAGAGACACTTTGGCAACCGCCGACTGCGAGGCAAGCGCAACAGGAGGCGGCGCGGACTCATCGATGGGCGTTTCCAAGGAAGCGACTGGAGTCGGCGAAGCCTCCTCAACAGCCTCGGATATGAGAGCCGCCATCGTTTCCATTTCATCAGGTGCCCGCAGCAACCCAGTCCATTGCAGGTAGGCGATCAAACCGACAACCGCCAACAACACCGCAAGCGCCGACCATCCCCAAATGAACCAGCGGTGCGTGACCCCCCGGACCTCCCGCCATGCCTTCCAGACC
>JASFJY010000207.1:0-6050 GCA_050119415.1 Chromatiales bacterium
TAAGGCGATGATAGCCGGGCTGTGGAGGTTCTCCACGATCTGCATGGCGATACGCTCGAAGCGGCCGTCGGCCAAGTCGGTGTCCCCATCGTCATCGTTGGGATCCAGGTTAAGGACGTTGTAGCTGGCGATGGTTACCTGGTGTTTACCCTCGCGCTCGAGGGGCGAGACCTCGGCGTCGAGCCCGCCACTCTCGGGATAGAAGACCTCGGTGGGATAGACCTCGAAATTACCGAAGCTGTAGCCCACCACGCCGGTCACGTTACCCAGCAGATCACCGCTATTCACATCGGCCCGGAAATCGAGTATGTCGCTGTCGAAATGGATCTGCACCCGCTCCGGGTTGAAGTCGCCGGGCCGCACGGTAATGCCGCCACGGACGTTGCGGCCGCTGGCATCGGCGCCCTGATTGACCAGGGCGAAGGTCTCGTCGTAGCGGTTGGTGGGTGAGACGGCGACGGCGTCCTCCAGGATCACCCGCATCCCCTCGACGCTCTCATAGAAATCGATGCCGTCGCTCTGGGGATCGAACAGGCCGAGGGCATCGTCGTCGATCACCTCGCTCGCGGGCACCCGGCCGCTGCGACCGATCACTACTGGCGCAGGCAAGCTGTTACCACTGCTCTCGAGGGTGATCTCGGGGCGGTAGAACTCGGTGATCGAGAGGTTGCCCGAAGAGTCACCACCCGGGATGTATTCCGTGATTGAACCTTTGACGGTCACCGCATCACCCGGCTGCAGGTCGTGGCCGAGACCGGTGTAGACGAAGATGGCGTCGGAGGTGGCCTCATCCCCATCGCCCAGGGGATCCTGTACATAGACCCCGCTGGCGCCGGCAGCGGTGACGATGCCGTGGGTAGTGACAATCTGCCCCACATAGGGTGAGGTGTGAGCGGCAGCCTGAATCTCATAGATTGGCGTCGGATCGGGAGAGTCGTCGTCGCCTGAGCCCAGGTCCTCGCCGCTGTCGGATCCGTTGAGGCTCTGCCCCAGATTGAGCGCTCCCGGCGTCTGCGCAAGGCCGGCCGCCCAGGTGAAGTTACTCGCCAGGGTGCCGCTGCCCTGCAGCTGCATCGATTCGCCGATGGCGGTGGAGGAGGACTCGGCGACACCGATATCCTCGCTCGTCATGCCGGCCGCCACGCC
The DNA here is from genome assembly GCA_050119415.1 of Chromatiales bacterium. GTDB lineage: Bacteria > Pseudomonadota > Gammaproteobacteria > Chromatiales > Chromatiaceae > Thiodiazotropha. Next base: position 1,147 of record JASFJY010000207.1, read on the forward strand.
CTCACCGGCGGTGAAAACGCCCTCGTAGCTGAGGAACTGCACCACATTGCCCAGCCCGTCCACCAGCGCCAACCCGTCGGGCGCACCGTTCTGGATGCCGCTCCGGGTCACCGTGACGAAACCGTAGCCGCTGCCGGTGTCATCAGCCAGCACACCACTGAGGCTGGCGCTCGCATAAGGCTTCAACTGGCTCGCAGAGCCATTATAGAAGACCAGCTGCCAACCGCTCAGATCAGTGCCGGCGGGCCCGGCGATCTCGACAAACTCACCAGTATCGCTACCGGTATTGTCGTAATGAATCTCGTTGATGAAGATGGCGCTATCGGCCGCGGCACCGCCGCATAGCAGGGAGGCCGTGAGCGTGGCCAGGAGTTTGCGCTTGAGCATGGAGTATTTCCCTATTTCAGAATCGTACAGGCTGAAGAGGGAAACAAGCTAACCGGGTAATGTGTCTCTGGATTGTGGATTTGATGAAACTTTTTTTAAAACCTATGGCGCCTCACTCCAGCTCTGACAATCACCTGTCAGATCGCACGGCTGTTTCTCCCCCGTCATCCGGGGCCTTCGACACATCTCCTCACTCAACCTTGAAACGCTGGACCAAGCCGTTGATTTGCTTGGCAATGGCTTCGAGTTCATAGCCTTTATCAGCGGTTTGACTAGCACTCTGTGCGCTCATCTTCGAAAGCTCACTGACATTCACGGTGTTGCGCTGTATCTCCTCGGAGACCGCCCCCTGCTCCTCGGCCGCATTGGCTATTTCCACATTCAAGTCACGGATATGCGCTACCGAACCTGTAATGGCATCAAGGGCCTGCAAGGCCTCGCTCGACTGCTCAAGCGTCTCCATGGCACTGTCGCGGCTCTGCTGCATCAGCTTGGCCGTGGAGCCGGCGCCACTCTGCAGCCGCTCGACTATCTCGGTGATCTCCCGGGTCGATTTCTGGGTTCGGTTCGCCAGGTTGCGCACCTCATCGGCCACCACGGCAAAGCCGCGCCCCATTTCGCCCGCTCTCGCCGCCTCAATGGCGGCGTTGAGTGCCAGCAGGTTGGTCTGTTCGGCGATATCCCGGATCACCGAGATGACCATACCGACCTGAGTGCTCTCCTGTTCCAGCACCTCCATGTTGCAGACAGCCTCATCCACTCCCTCCGAGAGGCGCCTGATCGCATCCTGGGTCTCATCCACCACCCGATGTCCCGCCTTGCTCTGGTCGTCGGCTTCCTCGGCGGCGCTGGCGGCATTCGCCGCACTCTGGGCCACGCTCTGCACAGTGGCGGTCATCTCCGTCATGGCGGTGGCAACCTGGGCCATCGCCCCATCCTCCTCTTCCGCCACCTGCCGGCCGTCCCGGGCAAGCCGGGTGAGCATTTCGGAAATCACGTTCATCTGCTCCGCTGATGATTTAATCTGCCGCATCAGGGACTGGACCTCCTCGGCGAAGCGGTTGAAGCCGCTCGAGAGGCGCAGCAGTTCCAGACCGCCCTCCTCCGGCAAGCGCCGGGTCAGGTCGCCACCGCCCGCCGCAATGTCTTCCAGGCCCTCCGCCACCCGGCGTACACTGGCGGCAATACCGGTGCTGGCGAGCAGGTTCAGACCCACCCCGCCCACCAGTGCGGTGAGTGCCAGCAGACCGCCGATCAACACTATCGTCTCGGCTTGCTCCATAACTTCCTGGCGGGTGGTCTCGGCCCGCATGGCCTCGTTCTTGATCAGTGGTTGCACTTGTTTGCGTATATTGCCCCAGAGCTTCTGCACACGCTGGGTAAACAGGACCTGCGCCGCACCATTCTGACCGGCATCGACCTGCTCGATCACCTGCAGTGCCAGGGGCGCCATCTCCTTCCATTGACGGCCTATCTGTTCGATCGCCTCGCTTCCCGATTTATCGTCGACATAGAGTTGGGACGCAGTCTGCCAAGACTCATCAAAGGTTTCCACGGCTTTGCCGGCGACCCTGGCAGGCGGCTTGAGGGCAGGCACCATGATCTTCTTGGCCGCTGCGATCACCACCTGCGCGCCCTCCGCCTGCAGGGTTCGCAGACTCTCCAGGCGTTTTTGGTCGCCGTCAATAAAGCTGGTGAAGCGTTCACTGATGCGTTCTGTGCCCAACAGGGCATAGAAGATAGCGGTGAGAAACAGCGCCGCAGAGAGACCGGTGACTAACAATAGCTTGGCGCGAATAGAGAGGCGGGAAGCTATCATGACAATATACCCCCTTTAGCGATAATAATGGCCTTACAACACAAGGCGATAGCGGCAGGATATTCGGTTTCTTGAGACTATGTCTGCCACTGGCACGAAAAAGGCGCACTCAAGGGTGCGCCAGACCTGATGGAATCACTGCTCGGGAAAGGGAGCTGACTGTCAAGTAAAAGCAGAGGCGTGTCGCAGTGACGATCTGTTTCACGCGTAATGAACCTGGACTTAGTTGATGGGCTGAACTAGCCGACATTCGGCTCCACCAAACGGGCCAGTCCTTCGGCATCGTTGATGGTCACCCGCCCCCGACCGGTGGTGACCAATCCCTCAGCCACGAAACCCTGCATCAAACGGGCAATCACTTCACGGGTGGTGCCCAGATGGCCAGCCAGGGCCTGCTGGGTGATCTGCAGCACACCTTCATCCGAGGCATTGCTGAGCAAGAAGTTGGCCAAACGCTGATCCAGGTTGCAGGCATGAATCTCCTCCAACTCATCCATCAGGCGAAAGACCAGGGTAGAGAGCGCCTTCACGGTCAGGTTCTGCACCGCGGGCTCGCGTTCGAAGAGTTTGCGATAGAGCTCGCCGGGTATGATCTCCACCTCGGTGTCGGCGGCGCTCTCCACCCAGGCGGGATAGCGCAGATCGTTGAACAGGCAGTTGAGGGCCAGCACGCAGGTCTCCCCCGGGCGGATGAAATAGAGGGTCGCCTCGTTGCCCTGGGGTGTATAGGTGAAGACCCGTAATTGACCTTTGGTGACCAGATAAGCGCCGGAGACCTGCTGTCCTTTATGGATCACCGCTATCGGTTTGTCGAACGCCTTGTGCACCCGCCCGGCCCGCAGCATGGCCTGGCCGTCAGGGGAGAGAGCGGAGAGCGGATTGATCGCTTCGGGCCGGGCCATGGGAAACTCCTGTGCCATACGTAGGGTTACTATGTATGTATGGCAGCTTAGCATCTCTCTCTAACCTGGTTTCACTTTGTAAGCGACACCCTAGTGTGCCCCGTCATAGACTCTGTACCATTCAGAACCCCGCCAATCCCCCCTTCGGAATCACCCTCAGCAGCCGCCAAGCGGGCAACCAGCCTGTCACTGCTCAACGCATACAGAAAGGCCACCAGATCCTCCACCGTTTCATCGTTGATGGTAGGCCGATCCAGCTCGACCATCGCCTTGTGACTGTCGGACCAGACCAGGTAGCGACCTGTATAACCGAGCTGTACGCTGGCCATGATGCGCACCGCCTCGGCCAGATCGGTCACCGAGCCGTTGTGAAACCAAGGACCGGTCAAGGCCACGTTGCGCAGCGTAGGCACCCGCCAGATGCCACGCCCGCTGCCCGGCTCTGATGCGCCGCTGTCCTGGGTCAGGCCGTACTTCGCTTCGTAGGGGGTCGGGTAGACCGGAAAGATGCGCAGCGGGGCTTTGCTGTCGAACAGGCTGGCACCGCTGAAATTGGGGCCGAAGTGGCACTGCACGCAGCCCAGGCGCTGGAATTGGTGCATGCCCCGCAGCTGGGCAGGGGTGAGAGCGCCGAGATCGCCCCGCACAAAACGATCGTAGGGGGTGTCGGAGGTAATCAGGGTGCGCTCGTAGGCAGCAATCGACTCGGCAATACGGTCGATAGTGATCGCCACTCCCCTGCCGAAGGCGGCTTCAAAGGCCGGCAGATAATCGCTCCTCTCCAGCACCCGTTCCACCACCAGGTCGTGGGAGGGCATGCCCATCTCGATCGGGTTGACCAGCGGCCCTTTGGCCTGTGCCTCCAAGGAGTCGGCCCGGCCGTCCCAGAAGAGTACCGCCTGGAAGGCCGCGTTCCACACCGTGGGGGCGTTGCGCCCCCCTTTCTGGTTGTCGATACCGATGGAGGTCGCCCGTCCATCATCCCCACTGCCCCCCTCCACGTCGTGGCAGGAGGCGCAGGAGAGGCTGCGGTCGAGCGAGAGATTGGAGTCGAAAAAGAGCCGTTCGCCCAGCGCCACCTTGGCGGGGGTTGACGGATTACCCGGTGGGTTGGGGGCCTGTTCGGGCAGCGCCTGCCAGATGAAGCTATCCCTATCCGGGATGTCGGGCAGCTCAGTGACTGCAGCCGCTGTCACCCCTGGCAAGGCTTGCCAGCGCAGCTGTTGTGAGGCGAGAAACCCCTGCAGGGGATCGTGCGGACCCTGTTGGACCTGCACTGCAGGTTTCTCGATCAGCGGGTCGATCGCCAGCTCGGGCAGCGAAACGATGGTGGCGATAATCGCCAGCTTCAGGCCGAAGGCCAGAACCCCCGTGCCCAGGGCGGTGGCCAGCAGCCACTGACCGCCCCTTGCCAAGCGGCTCGAGGGACCAAGATCGTAGCGCACCATGAAAATCAGCACGCCTAATCCGACCAGCAACGTGACCAGGGCCACTGTCCAGAGTGGTAAATTACCGATGTTCATACAGCCATCCTCCGCGGATGAAAAAAAGCACGGGGAGCGAAGCGCCTCAACCCCATCACCCCATGCCGGAGGAAAGGATGGACCTCAGGCGGCGGAACGCCGGAAGAAGGTATCGCCGGGGGTTGCCGTGGTCACTTCGGTGATGGAATCGAAGGGCAACCCGACCCGCTCATGGGCGCGACGCACCGCGTCGGCGTCCGGCGCCATGGTGAAGCAGAAGGCGCGGCCCTCCCCATAGCCGACATGGACCCGCAGGGGCACCACCTCTTCCGC
>JASFJY010000208.1:0-6050 GCA_050119415.1 Chromatiales bacterium
ATGGTACCCCGCCGATTAATACCACATGCCGTTGCGGTGCCAACGGGGCCGGTAGGGCTCCGGCGCATGGAGGTGGCTGAGATCGAAGGGAGGCATCGGTCGAGAAGGGCGAGGTTGTTGCGTTTGCGCGAGCTCGAGTAGACGCCGCACCCGTTCCTCCGTGGGGGGGTGGCTGCGCAGCATCGAAGGGTCGGGAATACGCGGTACCGGATGGAACAAGCGCTCAAGCAAGCCGTAACGTGTCGATTCCATTTTACTCAGGGCGGAGGCCAGCGCCATGGGATCGCCGGTCAGGGCCAGCGCGCCCAGATCGGCTTCATATTCCCGGCTGCGCGACAGAGCCAGCTGCACCAGGGTGCTGAGAGAGGGTGCAGCCATCAGCAGCAGAATCGGCAGCCAGGGCAGGGTCGCCTCGCCAAGTATCAACAGAGGCAGATTGATCAACAACAGCAGCTGCCCCGTCAGCGAGAGAAAACCGGTGAGCCGGCTGGTGAGGTCGGCAAAGGCCATCAGGCGGGTATCCCGATTGACGATGTGCATCAGTTCGTGGGCAAGTACGCCGCTGAGTTCGCGCCAGTCAAGCCGTCGAATCAGGCCGTCAGAGAGGGCGATGGCCGCATCCATAGGCGATCCGGAAGTGAAGGCGTTCATGACGTCGGAGGGCAGATAGTAAAGCCTGGGTGGCCGTGGCATGCCGGCGCGACAGGCCAGCTCCTCGATGAGCTGAAAGAGTGCCGGGGCCTCTTGGCGTGTCAATGGGCGGGCGCGAAAGAGTCGCATCGCCAGGTCCGGCGAGGCGACCGGGTTAAGGTGGTAGAGTAGTAGGATGATGACCGCGCAATAGATCGCCAATGAAAGCCCGCCCAGAAACCAGGCCAGCCAGCCGCATAGCCCCCCCATGAGCAGGATCATCAGCAGGGATTGCAGGGCATTGCGTGTCTTATGCTGCAGGAAAGCGTTCATCTCACCCTTAAGAATGGGAGGGGTGGGGGTTAGTTGCAATGGCGGATGTGCCAGCCTGAGCCAAGCTCCGGGAAAGCCGAGATCGGGCCGTTCAGGGTCGACCTCCAGACCCAGCAGGCCGCAATAGAAGTCGAGCGCGCGGGCCGTGTCGGCAACCAGCAGGCTGACGTGATGGAGGCGGATCACTCGAGCCCGAGCCGCAATTTGGCCCTGACGATAGCGGCGCGCACCTGTGTCGGTGCGGTGCCGCCGACGTGGTTGCGGGCGGCCACCGAGCCTTCCAGGGTAAGGACTTCGAAGACATCCTGGTCGATCGTCCCTGAGAAGCCCCGCAGCTCCTGCAAGCTCATTTCGGAGAGGTCGCGCCCCTCGGCCACGCCGAAGGCGACCGCCTTGCCCACCACCTCATGGGCGTCACGAAAGGGCATCCCCTTGCGCACCAGGTAGTCGGCCAGGTCGGTGGCGGTGGCGAATCCGCGCATGGCCGCCTCGCGCATGGCCTCCTTGCGGCAGCGAATGGCGGGGATCATCTCGGCGAAGACCTTGAGCGAGCCCTTAAGATTGTCGACCGTGTCGAACAGGGGTTCCTTGTCCTCTTGGTTGTCCTTGTTATAGGCGAGGGGCTGGCTCTTCATCAGAGTGAGCAGACCGATCAAGTGGCCGAAGATGCGTCCGCACTTGCCGCGAATCAGTTCGGGTACGTCAGGATTCTTTTTCTGCGGCATGATGGAGGATCCGGTGCAGAAGCTGTCTGAGAGCTCGACAAAGCCGAACTGGGCCGAGGACCAGATGATCAGCTCTTCGGAGAAACGGGACAGGTGCATCATCAAAATGCTGGCGGCGGCACTAAACTCGATGGTGAAGTCGCGGTCGGAGACGGCATCCAGCGAGTTCTCCGCCGGTCGTTCGAAGCCGAGCAGCTCGGCGGTGTAGTGGCGGTCGATGGGGAAGGTGGTACCGGCCAGGGCGGCGGCCCCCAGGGGCATGACGTTGACCCGCTTGTTGCAGTCGCTCAGGCGCTCCCGGTCCCGCTCCAGCATTTCGAACCAGGCCATCAGGTGGTGGCCGAAGGTGACCGGCTGGGCCGTCTGCAGATGGGTGAAGCCGGGCAGGATGGTCTCCGCCTCCTGCTCCGCCTTCTCCAGCAGGGCGGTCTGTAGGCGTATGATGGCGCGGCACAGGTTGTCGATCTCTTGGCGCAGCCAGAGGCGGATGTCGGTGGCCACCTGGTCGTTGCGTGAACGGCCGGTGTGAAGTTTTTTGCCGGCCTCGCCGATAGCCTCGGTGAGCGCCGACTCGATGTTCATGTGGACATCCTCGAGCGCCACCGACCAGGTGAAGTCCCCTGCCTCGATGCGGGCGCGGATCCGTTCCAGGCCTTCGACGATAACGTCCCGCTCGGCCTCGCTGAGAATGCCCTGGCGGGCCAGCATGGTGGCGTGGGCAATGGAGCCTTGAATGTCATACTGATAGAGTCGCTGATCGAACTCCACCGAAGCGGTGAAGGCTTCGACAAAGGCGTCAGTTGGCTCGTTGAAGCGGCCGGACCAGGGTTTTGCGGGCACGGAGGTGTCGCTCATGAAGTGGCATCCTGAATTAATTTGAGGAAAACAGCACGGATTATAACAGGCGTGAATCCATTCAAGCAGGGCGGTAGACAATCTGAACAGCAGACAGGAGAGCCGCTCGGTTTTCTGCCCGACTTCTGCGCCATCCGCAGCGTCTTCGCCGTGGCGGTGACGGCGGAACTGCTGGCGATCCTACTCAGCCTGGTGGCGGTCGATAACTTACGGGATTTTCTCGAACAGCTGAGTCTCCTATCCCTGATGATGCAGTGGGTCGCGCTGACGACTGCGGGGCTGCTTTGCCTGTTGAAAAAAACCTTAAGGCGGCTGGGAAACCAGTTGGCCGGCTTGAGCGCCTTTTTGGCGTTGCTCGCCATGACCGCCCTGGTCTGCCTGCTGACCGGCTGGCTTGATCTGTGGCTGGGGCTGGGACTCTTTCACCTCGACCCGGGATTGTTACTGCGGGCGTTGGCAATAGCCGCCATCGTCGGTCTGATGGTGCTGCACTACCTCGATCTTCAACATCTCTGGCGGCGTCATGCGGAGGCTGAAAGCAGCGCTCGGCTGCAGGCCCTGCACTCACGCATACGCCCCCACTTCCTGTTCAACAGCATGAACACCATCGCCAGCCTGACGCGCAGTGATCCGGTACTGGCTGAGCGGGTGGTGGAGGACCTGGCCGAGCTATTCCGTGTCTCGCTGGGCGATGCGGCAAAACCCTCAACCCTGGCCCGGGAGCTATCGCTGGCGCGCCAATATCTGAGCATCGAACAGGTGCGCCTGGGGGATAGATTGCGGGTCGAGTGGGAGCTTGAGGGGTTGCCTGATGAGGTGATGATGCCACCAATGATCCTGCAGCCGCTGCTGGAGAATGCTGTCTACCACGGCATTGAGCCGGCAGCGCAAGGGGGTAAGATCGTAATCAGCGGCCGCTATCGACGGCGTCGGATCAACTTAAGCATCCGCAACAGCTTGCCCCTGGATGGGGAGGGCAGCCATCGCCAGGGCAACCAGCTGGCGATGGACAACATTCGCGCCCGTTTGGCCGGGATCTTCGAGATGGGGGCGAGCCTGACCGAGTCACAGGTAGACGGGGAGTACCAGGTCCGTCTGGTCTTTCCCCATCCCTGGCAGACGTCATGAGTAAGTTGGATTGAGGTATGAAAATAGTCATAGTGGATGACGAGAAGCTGGCGCGCCAACGGCTGGTCTCCCTGGTCGAGGAGCTGGGGGCTCCCTATCGGCTGGTGGGTGAGGCGGCAAACGGGCTGCAGGCCCTGGAGCAGTGCGAGCACCTGGATCCCGATCTTGTGCTGATGGATATCCACATGCCGGGGATGGATGGTTTGGAAGCGGCCCGCCGGCTGGCCGAGCGCGAGCACCCCCCCGCTGTGATCTTCACCACCGCCTACGAGGATCATGCCCTGGAAGCGTTCGATAGTGCGGCCCAGGGCTACCTGCTCAAGCCGGTGCGACGTGAGCGTCTGTTAGCGGCCTTGCAGCGCAGCCAGCGCCTGACCCGCAGTCAACTCCAAGCGATCGCCGGTAAAGCGGAGTCCTCACCTCATCTCAGTGCCAGCTATCGGGGCGGGATCAAGACCTTGCCGCTGGAGAAGGTGATCTACTTGCGCGCTGAGGCCAAATATGTAGTGGCCCGCCATGCAGAGGGCGAGCTGCTGCTGGAGGAGAGTCTGAAAAGCCTGCAGGACCAATATTCGCAGTGGTTCCTGCGCATCCATCGCAACGCACTGGTCTCCCGACGCCACTTGAGCGGACTGGAGAAGGATGCTGGCGGGAACACCAGGGCGGTGCTGCGCGACTGTGACGAAACCCTGGAGATCAGTCGCCGCCATCTGGCGGAGGTGCGGCGTCTGTTGCGGGGGGGGTGAGGGTAGAGCAACCTTTGCAATATGCCGTGCCAGTCCCACATAGCGTCAAACTTTATCCTATCGCCGTTTCCGTCATTGAATTAATGCGCACTCAATTCATTGCTAATACCCCGATGTCCCATTTGCTCAAGAACGCCCTGCTTTTGTTGTCACTGCTCTTGCTGGGAACCCGGATGGTGATCGCGCAGCCGTCCATCGACCCACAAGCGGGGCCTTTGCCTTCATTGGCGGTGCAGGGTTGTTTCGGCTGTCACGGTCCGCAGGGACGCAGCGCCGCACCGGCGATCCCGTCCCTTGCCGGGCAGTCCCGCTCCTATCTGCTTAAGGTGTTACGGGCCTACCGCTACGGCGGGCGTTTTGCCACTGTCATGGAGCGTCTGCTCGATGACTACAGCGATACGGAATTGCGCGAAATGGCAGACTATTTCAGTCGGCAGAGTGCCGAGGTTCCCAGACAACAGGTTGACTGGGACCTGGTTTCCAAAGGGCGGCACCTCCACCGTATCTATTGCCGCAAGTGCCATGGCGATCGTAACCGTGAACCGGATTACGCCATGCCAAGGCTTAACGGGCAATGGATGGCCTATCTGCGCTGGACATTGCAGGACTATCTGCTCGGTGCCAACCAGAGCGACGACAAGATGACCCAGGCCCTGATCTGGGTGATCCGTCGCCATGGGGATGAAGGACTGGAGGCGCTGCTGCACTACTACGGCAGTGTTAGGCCGGATTGATGAATAATTCGCAATCCCATAATTGCCTGATCCACCTGCAGCCTTTAGCATAACCCCCTGTTGAACGCGCCGGTGGCGACGATCGCCCCAGCGACTTCCTGTTTTGCCGATGTTCCGCCCATCGAGACGGCCGTGCGGCACGTTGTTGCCCAACCGAGGAGCCTCATGTCCCAGACCATCCGCATCGCTACCCGAAAATCTCCTCTTGCCATGTGGCAGGCCGAACATGTGGCCGCTGAGCTGAAACGGATACACCCGAAGATTGTGGTGGAGATCCAAGGCATGACCACCCAGGGGGACAAGATCCTCGATACCCCGTTGGCCAAGATCGGCGGCAAGGGGCTCTTCATCAAAGAACTGGAGCAAGGGCTACTGAGCGGTCGGGCGGATATCGCGGTCCACTCCATGAAGGATGTGCCGGTGGAACTGCCGGAGGGTCTGCATTTGTCGGTCATAATGCAGCGTGGGGACCCACGTGACGCCTTCGTATCCAACCGCTACAAAAGCCTCGACGAGCTACCCGATGGGGCCTGTGTCGGCACCTCCAGCCTGCGTCGCCAGTCGCAGCTGGCAGAGCTGCGACCCCAGCTGCAGATCAAATCACTGCGCGGCAATGTGAACACCCGGCTGGGCAAACTCGACAAGGGCGAATACGATGCCATTATCCTCGCCGCGGCTGGCCTGATCAGACTGGGTTTCGAGGAGCGCATCACCGCTTTTATCAGTCAGGAGCAGAGTCTGCCCGCCATCGGTCAGGGTGCGGTGGGTATCGAGTGCCGCAGCGACGACAGCCGGGTCAATGAGTTGATCGCCCCGCTGCACCATCCGGAGACCGCCAGCTGTGTGCTTGCCGAGCGAGCCATGAATCAACGGCTCAACGGTGGCTGTCAGGTGCCGAT
>JASFJY010000209.1:0-6019 GCA_050119415.1 Chromatiales bacterium
ATTGCAGATAGGCGCGATCGCAGGCAAACACCTCGAGCACGACTTCGAGCACATCGGTCATCATCTGCTCGAGATCGGCGGCACCCTGGATAGCTCTGTTGATCCGGTCCAGGCTTTCGAGAAAGTGCATGTGCCTCTGGCGTTCCTGTTCCGCTTCTTCCAACTCAGTGACATCAATGAGGGAGACCAGTACCCTGCTGAGGTCCTGTTCATAACCGGAACAGACCGTAATATAGGCATCGACGTGATAGTTGCGGCCGTTCAGCGTTTGTAGAAGGGATTTCTGTCGAATTTTTGTTTCACCGCGCATGAGAGAAACCAAAACGGCTCGAAAATCCTTCATAGTCTCTGGAAGGAAGATCTTCGGCAACCCGCGCAGCATCGCCTCCTTGCTCTCTGCCTCATGGAGTGTCTGCGCGGTTTGGTTGACGTCGACCATGCGTACGAGCGCTGCGCAGTTCTCAAGGACTTTGGGATGTTGCTTGAGGTAAGCCTCGAGATCATCGCCAAACTCGGGACGCAGCTTGTCTAGATACGTCTTGACGGCAGAGTAGTCCTCCTCCTGGATCGGCACGGGGGAATTCTCGAAGACCAAACGGAAGCGTGCTTCGCTCTCACGCAGGTTGCGTGTGATCAGCAGGCTGTTGAGACCGTCGGAGAGGCGATGGCCGATCGCTTCGATCAGACGCACCTCCTGATCCGTCCATATCCGTTCATGGGAACACTGCTGGATGCCGAACTGCCAGGGCTTATCTGTTCTCGGATGTAAAATCGTCGCCAATACGGATCGAGTATTGAACTTGCTCCGGGCCACCTCAGTAATCGGGTATTGACCGCCCGGGCCTATCTGTAAAGGATGATTCGAATCAAGCAGGTCCTGCATGACGGTAGACATGGATTTATCCATCGACTGCTGACCCAGGCGAGCGGCACCCGGATATTCCGGCCGGGTGCTCTCCATGGGTACAGACCAGGTTTCAGCGTTTGGATCACAGGGGTAGATCAGATAGGCGCGGTCGCAATCAAAGATATCGAGTACTTCCTTCAACGCCTGGTTCATGATCTGTTCTATATCGCCCTCTTCCTGCAGTAGCTGATTGATACGATCGAGGCTTTGCAGAAATTGGAGATGTTCCCGGTTTTCCGTTTCCGCCTGTTTGGCTTCTGTGATGTCATGAGCGATGCCGAGAACGGACTTGATCCTGCCTTGTTCGTCCAGTTCGGGTATGTGCTGGATCTTGAAATCACGCCTGCCCTTGACCGTTTCCCACTGTGCTTCAATCGTTTCGGTTTCGCCATGCTCGAATACCCGTCGAATCGATTGCTCAAGTAGCGTGTTTTGCTCGTCGCTGCCGGGTTTTTTTGAGTCGCTGAGGGTGCGTTTGAGATAGGCTTCGCGGCTAATCCCGAAGGTCTTCTCAACCTTGGCGTTGATAAAGAGAATGCGGCCATCGGCATCAAAGCGGGAGATACAGTCAGGCAGGTTGTCGACCAACGTCTGGTACATCTGCTTGGCTTCAGTGAGCTGGAGCTCTGCTTGTTTACGCGCAGTGGTGTCGTTGGAGATGACCAGTACGGACGCGACCTTGCCATCAAGACCAATCTCTGGCGCGAAGCGTGTGCTGACCCAGTGGATTTCACCCTGCGAAGTTCGGTAAGAGATGTCATCAGCACGCTCTTGCCCGGTCTCGATGACCTTTCGCAGATTGTCCATATAACGCTCGGGGTCGATCAGCAGCGAAGCTGCCTTGATGGCTTTGCCTGGCGTAGTATCAATCGGCACGTTAAACACTTGTTTGAACGCTGGATTGATGTAGACCTGGCGCAGGTTCGGGTCGTAACGCGCAATGTATTTGGGGGAATTCTCCACAAGCGTGCGAAACATCATTCTATGGGGTCAGCGGCAGTGAACGGCAGCTGGCCTGTCAGCATTTGGTAGAAGACAACGCCCAGGGCGCAGAGGTCGCTGCGAGCGTCAATGGAACGGCCCATTCGGCCCATCTGCTCCGGCGCCATATAGGCGAGCGTCCCGGCTATCTCCCCCGGCGGTGTCGGCGCCTGACGCTCGCGGGACAGCCTTGAGGCAATGCCGAATCCGCAAAGCTTGGCCTTTCCCGGGGTTGTAGCGAAGATGTTTGCCGGCTTGATATCCTTATGCACCAATCCCTGTTTGTGGATCTCCGCCAAAGCAGAGGTGGTGCCAGTGGCGAGAGCAAGGAAAGGCTCCACTTGCAGTGGCGCATTCAGCAATTCTGTGAGGGGCGGGTAGGGACTGTCCTCCAGTATCAATGCCGTCAGGTTTGTGCGCCGCTCATTTTTAATCGGTTTTATCACGTATTCTGGATTCAACCCCCATGATATCTCGCTTTCATGTTCGAGCTGATGTATGTGTTGGACCGGGGGATTTGAAGAACTGGGGATTTTGATCAGAACGGCCTGACCGTCATGCATAAGCGCTGGATAGAGACGGAACTCTTCCGTCTCGTTGATGTGAGATAGGTCCGTATATCCCAGGGCTGCGAGCTCATTTGGTGAAAGATGTGAAAAAGCTTGCATCTACCCTTTCCAGGCCTGGCATTAATGGATACGCTTTGTTCTATTCAGGGTGACACGAGGCCGACCGTTGGCCTCACACTTCGCTGTGTCGGTATATCTCCTATATTACTCCTACTAATATTAACTATAGACGACCTGGAATAATTAGGAACAACTTATTGTTCCTACGCTATATTTTAATGGAGCACCCATTCTGACTGGCGTGCTCAGGGCTGACTTCGGTTCCTTGGAAAAACAAGCGGCCGCATGGTATGCAATCAGCAAAATTGAGCCGTAAATGGCATGGTGAATCGATGGGTCTCACCGGCTGCCGGGTGGACGCCAGTATCTTGCTCATGCTGCATAATTCCGTCCTTAGAGGCAGCATATCCTTATAATAATAGACGCACTTTTTAATGATGACAGACCTGAGTACAGGCCGCATAAACGCCATTTTCCTTGAATTCACGAGTATCGTCTGTTCACCGGTCGACCGGCTAATCGCCCCCCTTCGAAGCCATTTTCACCTGAAATTCGCCAACGGCTTGGTGTACAGCGTAGGCAAAACCGCTACCAGTGCGAGGTCGGATCTACACAAGCCATTGATTTATTGTCTGAATATTTACTCAAACATAAATAGGTTGCTATTAAGGAGCGGCACAGGGATGTACCGTTCACGGACCTAAGGATGGACTCAATCGCCGCTAATTTCGAGGAGATCCCATACCGCGCTGCAAGAATCCGTAACAAACCGATACCTGTGGGCATTCCCTGCTCACTATTTCAAAATCAGCTGAATTCAAAAACACCAGGACAACTCCTTGAACCATCGCTCAGAAAATGATTCGGCCGAGACAGCCCCCCTGTTTCGATTTTCCTCGTTTCTTATTGAATTAGAAGGTTGGATAATCCGTACGATGTGATTAAGGGCCACACCATTAGACACTGGCGATAAGCCTACCCCATTGATTATCAGAGACTTTACACCCAACATACGGGTGCAAAATCTGATAGGTAGTTTGCAGTCCTGGTTATTAACCCGGATCAGGCATATCACATAATCCGGAGTTAATATAAGATAGCGGATTACATTGATGGACCGGACATAGCCTTTGATTGCACCGTTAATTCATGGTCTACTTCCCGCTTCATTTCCGGATCATAACCTTGTTTCTGTGCAGCCTTAATAAAGGCTTCCTGTTGCTGTGACAGGTTAGCCTCGTTACCTCCGGCGGCAATAAACTCTTCCAGTAGGGACGCCCGATCTTGTGCGCTCAACTCATTTTCAGGAAGATTACTCTGTGACAGCATATTATTGAGTCGCCAACTGGCAAGGTGGTCCGAGGACAACTGAGGCTGATTTGAAACCGCTGCCCCTTCATTTTGCATCACAGCCTGCTTTTCAATGCTACCCATGCGCCGGTTTAAGGCATCTATATCAGGCTTATCCAACTCACTTTTCAATTTGGACAAGAATCCTTTATCAACCATGATTTGCTGCAACTGAGCATCACTTGAGCGGTTTATGATGGTAACAATCTGGTCCTCTTCAGCTTCACTGGTATAGCCAGTCATCAGATCGTAAATACTGGCTTTTACCGCAGAAACCGGCAAACGCTGTATGACGTTGCTTGGCGCTTCATCCAAGTCTATTTCTGACACAACATCGGACACAAACTGTCTGTCGGATACCAGGGCTTCAAACTGCTCATCATTGGCAGCGTCAAGTAGTCTGACTATTGTGCTTTTCTCGGCCTCTGAAGTCAGTTTATCAGTCATCAGACCACCGGTTCCCTTTAAGTGATTAATGCTCAACTTCAGTGTATCTGCTGGCATGCCATGAATAACCCTGGGATTCATATTGTCATTTTTCAGAAACTCATTAATTGACTTTTGATCGTGATCGTATGACCACTCGATAAGTTCAGAGATATTTGTGTTAATAATTAACCGCTTATCCAGATTTGCCTCATTATTTGTAAACAGAGTGTCGGCTATTTTCCTTTCAGCTGGAGAGATTAGGTTACTATCAGCCACGTCAACAGGCTGGTAATTAAAGGATTGAATATTTTCGGCAGTGGGGCGGGAATTTTCAAATACGTCATCCACCTCAGCGAAGGCTTTATTTACCTGGGATTCGCTATGATTTTTCTGACCAGCGAATCCTTTATGGAATGCTTCACTTACATTTTCAAAAGAAGTACCAATAGCACCCCCAAGCCCCTCAACACCTTGAACGACAAATAATTTACTTAACTTATCACCTTGCTCAAAAATAACTTCACGCCCCTTGACTTCGTTTTCAAAAGCATAATTCTGCTCATCCTCCAATGGGAATTTCGAGCTATACAACACTTTACCATCTGACCCAGTAAGTCGGGAATCGTTGCTCAGACGTGAATCTATAAGGCGACCAAGAACCAGATCGGGACTTTGAATGATCTCGTTATATTTTTCAATACGGACGCGCTCTTCAATTGGTAATGGAGTCATTTCCAGACCGGATTTTTCCAGCGTATTGTACATATAGGAAAGGGGTCCGGCCGCAAGAATATCCCATGGATAACCGCCACCAATCTGGGAGTGAGCGCCAGGAAAACGCACTTCGTGGATATTGCTATTGACACCCTCTTGAACAGCACTGGTGAGAGGAAATGTATAACGGTATTCATTAACTGCCACTAGATGCGTCGTGGCGTCCACATTTTTATGAATGCTAAGATCCATTCCCAGGTGAGTATTGGAAATAAATCTCATATCGTAGGATGCCACGGTATCAAAAACAGCCAGTTGGTTTATATGAGGGTCACCTGGAGGGATAAGATATTCACCGGTTGGCTCTCCGTTTCCATCCAGTTCGGGGATTCCCTTATCAATAACCACATTGGCCAGTGCGCGGGCCTGGGAAGCACCCCGGCTGAACCCTACCATATTAATATCAATATCCTGGTCGGGATATTTGTTATGAAAGGCAGTAATTACATCGTAGGCCTGGTCAATTCTCTCTTTCCAACCCGCACCAGTGCCACCTTCATAAGCATCAGTAATACTTGCGTCATCCCGCGATCCGACGCCATCAAAATAAATGGCTTCAGCCCGGCCACTCAAATCTTGGCCGTCATACTGATAATCATACTGTTTGGGCGCACCCTCGCTGTTATAGGACAAATTATATTTTTGCGCATTCTGGGAATCAAACAAGCGCGCTACATTGGTGTGCTGCTCTTTCGGCTGGTCAATATCCTTATTATTACCCGTACCATCAAAATATATAGTTACTGAGAGTTTTTGGCTCATTGCTCAATCCTTGTGCTCGGTAATTACTTGTCTATATACTTAGCCTTCAACTCAGCCAGCTCCCGCAGATCACGGGCATGTTCCCGGCGATATTCACTTAATGCAGTTTCATCATTGAGTAATAACACATGTTTCTTTACAGCTTCAGCTGCTGACTGCGTTAGTCCTGAAACAAACTTTTCACCAA
>JASFJY010000210.1:0-5923 GCA_050119415.1 Chromatiales bacterium
AGAGTTAAAGAAGTCATGACACATGTCCCTCAAGAATGGGGCGAACGGCTCGCCGATGAAACATTGCCGGTCATGCAACGCACCCTGACAAGGGTCCGTGACCTGTTGAACCGGGCCAGTGTCAATCACCGCAATCTGGCCGAGGTAATTTCCCGGGACCCCGGCTTCTGTCTCTACATTATTCGTCAATTCAACACCTTACCCAATGCGCCCCGGGAGCCCGTGAGCAAGATTGAATTAGCCATCCCGCTACTGGGCATGGCGCGGGTGGAGCAGGCCTGCCGTACCCTGCCCTGCTTGGAGGATCGCCTGAAAGGTCCCTCTCGACGGGGCCTGATCGACTGCTACAGTCGCGCGGCGCATGCGGCCATCTACGCCAGCGCCCTGGCAACGCGTTGCCGCGATAGCGACGAAGGGAGTGTCTATACCGCCTCCCTCCTGCATGACATCGCGGAGATGGCCCTCTGGTCACGCGAACCGCAGCGCATGCTTCAGATCCTCAAGCTGGTCCAGCAAGGTGATGGTTATGAAGACGCCGCCATGGAGGTTTTCGGCTGTACCCTGCAGCAGATCAGCGCCGGCTTGAGTGAAGCATGGCATTTGCCCGATCTGGTGAGGGACGCCCAAGGCCTCTTCAACAGCTACCAGCCGCGCCCTCTCACCGTCATGCTCGCCTCCGCCCTGGCCCGGGAGACCAGCCAGGGCTGGTTGCGGCAGGAAACCCTCGACACCCTCGAACTGCTGGCTGAATTTCTCGAGATGCCCTTCGACCAGACCCTCGCCTGGTTCCACGCCCATGCCGCCGTAGCTGCCCGCCAGCTGCAGACACTGCCTATACCCTTGCCGGCCTTTCATTTGATACAGAGCGGTTCCCCGCTTACACAACCGACGCCTCGAAAGGCGCAGCCCCAACCAATACCGGCCGCTGAGAAACCGGCACCGGCAGCTACCGAGACTCACCCACCCACCCCCTCCCCTGCATCGGCAGGTAAGCCCGCCAGCCCGTTACAACAACTGATCTCGACGGCACTGCGGGAGATACATCAGGAATTCGGCCTTCAGCGCGTCATGTTCGCCATGCTCAATTCGGACAAAACCACCTTGCGCGCCCGCCTGGCGTCAGAGGTGCAGGCCGAGGTTACCCTCAAGGATTTCAAGGTGGACCTGACCCCCCCAACACTCTTCACCCTGTTATTGAAGAAACCACAGGCCATCTCCTTGAGCCCGACCAATGCACAGAAATACCAACCTATGATCCCGACACCGCTGCACGCTGTGATCAATCCGCGGCAGTTCCTGGCCATGTCGGTATTTTTGCGTAACAAGCCGATCGGTCTCTTCTACGCCGACAACGGCTTGAAAGGGGCGATCACGCCCCGGCAGTTTGCCAATTTCAAGGCGGTCTGCCAGCGCACCATCGAGGCACTCACCTGAAAATGCGGGTGCCCAGGCAACTCCTCACTCCGATCACGCCCTTCGACAACGTAACTTTTGACTAAAGTCATTGTCTTCAAGACATGTTTGATTAATATTTTTTCGTTTAACATACGACCTATTTAGCAACGTGCCACAACAGATCACCTATCAAATCGATAAAAACCTCTATATCAATATTACGGATCGATGCACACTGGAGTGCGCCTTCTGCCCCAAGACCCACGGTGACATGACCGTTAAGGGCTACGATCTGACCCTTGACCACCGCCCCACCTCCGAGGAGATCATCGCCGCCATTGGCGATCCCACAGCTTACGACGAGGTGGTCTTCTGCGGTTATGGTGAACCCACCCTGCGTCTCAACCTTCTGCTCGAAGTGGCACGCAACATCAAAGCCAGGGGCGGCCGGGTGCGCCTCAATACCGACGGCCTCAGCAACCTGGTACACAAGCACGATACCCTGCCGGAACTGGCGCAGTGCGTAGATGCTCTGTCGGTTTCTATGAATGCCCAGAATCAGGAGGTCTATGACCGCCACTGCCGACCGAACCTGCCAGGCTCCTACGAGGCGATGCTGAATTTCCTGCGCGAGGCCCCTCATCACATCAAGGAGGTAACAGCCACCGCCATCGACGGACTGGAGGGCGTCGATATCACCGCCTGCGAGAAGATCGCCCAGAAACTGGGCGTTAAATTCCGCCACCGCACCCTCGGTAAAGTAGGCTGATGACGACACTGGCTCAACAGGCCCCTACCTTTGGGCAATCGATGCTGAGGCGCTTCGGCGAAAGGGTGCACAAAATCGCTCTGGATGCCGCCTTCACCTGCCCGAACCGGGACGGCAGCAAAGGAAGCGGCGGCTGCACCTTCTGCAACAATGTCTCCTTCAGCCCCAACGGACATCGCCCCAAACCCCTGCGTGAACAGATTGCCGCCGGCAGGGCAGTCATCCGTAAGCGCACCGGCGCGCGCAAGTATCTAGCCTATTTTCAGGCCTATACCAACACCTATGGGGAGATCGAGCGGCTTGCCAGGCTCTACGACGAAGCCCTGATGGAACCCGACGTAATCGGCCTCTCCATCGGCACGCGCCCCGACTGTGTGCCTGACGACGTGCTCGATCTGTTGGCCGAATACCAAGCTCGGGGCTATGAAATCTGGCTCGAACTGGGTCTACAGTCGGCCTTCGACAAGACACTCGAACGGGTCAACCGGGGACACGGTTTCGCCGAGTACGCCGACACCATCAAGCGCGCGCAGCGGCGGGGCCTTAAGCTCTGCACCCACCTGATCGCAGGGCTGCCGGGCGAGAACGCCCGACACTGTCGCGAGACGCTGCGCCAAGTCCTCGAGCTGGGCACCGAGGGCCTCAAACTGCATCCCCTGCATGTAGTCAAGGGCACTGCGCTTGCCAATGCCTGGCGGCGGGGTGAATACCAACCGCTGACCCTGGACGCCTACGTCGAAATCGCCGCCGATCTGGTGCAGGCAACGCCAAAATCTGTGGTGTGGCACCGGCTGACGGGCACTGCCCCGCGGGAGATATTGCTGGCGCCGCTCTGGTGCGCGGAGAAATGGCGGGTGCTCAACGCCATCACACGAGAACTGCAACGCCGCCGCCGATCGCAGCGGCGCGTCGCCTGAAATGGAACTGGTCTGTCCGGCAGGCAATCTGCCCTCCTTGAAAGCTGCCGTGGACAACGGTGCCGATGCGGTCTATTTCGGCCTGCGGAACGACACAAATGCACGCCACTTCCCCGGCCTCAACTTCAACTTAGACCGGGCAGCCCAAGGCATTGCTTATGCTCGGGCCCGCAATACCCGCGTCTTCATGGCGATCAATACCTACCCAAAACCCGAAGGCTGGCCTCGCTGGCAGGCGGCGGTGGACAGCGCGGCCGGGCTTGGCGTGGATGCCCTTATCTGTGCCGATATCGGGGTGCTCAACTATGCCCGCCTGCAGTGGCCGGAACTGCCGCTGCACCTCTCGGTACAAGCCTCCTGCACCAACTACGAGGCGCTGCAGTTCTATCACGACCGGTTCGGCATCCAGCGGGCGGTGCTGCCGCGAGTCCTCTCCCTGAACCAAGTGAAGCAGGTCATCGAAAATACCCCTGTCGAAATCGAGGTATTCGGCTTCGGCAGCCTCTGTGTCATGGTGGAGGGTCGCTGTATCCTTTCCTCCTATGTCACCGGAGAATCGCCTAATACCTGCGGCGCCTGTTCGCCGGCTCAATTCGTGGAGTACCGACAAACCGCCCGGGGCATGGAGTCACGTCTGGGCGGCCTGCTCACCGATCGCTACGGCGAGGGCGAACAGGCCGGCTATCCGACCATCTGCAAAGGCCGCTTCGAAGTCGCAGAGCACACCTTCTACGCCATCGAAGAGCCCACCTCGCTGAACACCCTGGCCCTGCTGCCGGAACTGCAGAGCGCCGGCGTCAAGGCAATCAAAATCGAGGGACGGCAGCGCACACCGGCCTATGTGAGCCTGGTAACCCGAGTCTGGCGCGAAGCGATCGACAGCTGCCTCAGGAATCCCGATGCCTACAGTCCAAAGCCCTCATGGGAGCTGGCGCTAAACCAGGTTTCCGAAGGCGCCAGCACCACCCTCGGCCCCTACTACCGGCCCTGGCAATAACGAGGCTGCGAAAGATGAAACTGTCACTCGGCCCCGTACTCTTCTACTGGTCGCGCGAAGAACTCTACGCCTTCTACGAAGAAGCCAGCGACCTGCCGGTCGACATCATCTACCTGGGCGAGACGGTCTGCTCCAAACGGCGCAGCCTGCGCACCGACGACTGGCTGGCGCTGGCGAGAAAACTGAGCCGACAAAGCGGTAAGCAGATCGTACTCTCCACCCTCTCCTTGCTGGAGGCCGAATCGGAACTCAAGGCGTTGCGCAGAATCTGCGAAAATGGCGATCTTCTGGTGGAGGCAAACGATATGGCGGCGGTGCAGATTCTCAGCCGCATGGGCCTGCCCTTCGTCACCGGCCCGACAGTGAATATCTATAACGGCGAGACCCTAAAAGTACTCGAGCAAGCCGGGCTCAGGCGCTGGGTCATGCCGCTGGAACTCTCTCGCAGCACGTTGCGGCACCTCAAAGCGACGCTAGCGCAAGGGGTGGAATGTGAAATCTTCGCCTACGGGCGGATGCCGCTCACCCTCTCGGCCCGTTGTTTCACCGCACGTTCGCACAACCTGCCCAAGGATGATTGCCAGTACAAATGCATCGACTATCCGGATGGCAGACTGGTGTCGACCCAGGACGCAGAACCCTTCCTCGTGCTCAACGGCATTCAGACACTGTCGGCCCGCAGCTGCAATCTTCTACGGGAGATCGGCGAACTCCGGTCACACGGGGCGGATATACTCAGGGTCAGCCCCCAGCACCGCCACACAGGCCCTATCGTCAGGGCATTCAGACAAGCCATCAACGGTGGTGAATCGACGGACCTCACAGCTTTCTCGCCGCTAGGCTTCTGTAACGGTTACTGGCACGAAGACGCCGGCATGCAGCAACATAAGGGTTGACCGGGGGGCTTGGCCGCCGCAAGTCGGCAGCCGGACGGTTCCCCTAACCTTCTGATAAAACATAAGGAATCTCCGGTTAATTCTGCATCGAGAGCGTATCCGAATGTTTCATCCGATTGCCTAAAAATTAACTAACTTACGGTTTTTACTTGTTGTTTCTAGAATATTAGCAAAGTACAAAGTATAACCGCCCCCCGCTGAACTCGCCCTCGCACCGGGATCGTCGCGTTCCCGAATGAAACATTCGGGTTAACCCAGAGCCCCCACTATCGATATTGACGACCGTCATGGAACACTGGAAGGGCTGACCCAATTGCGGTTATTCTTGATTTTACAATAAGTCTCACAACTCTCTTTACTTTCGACCCAACTTTTTCAGCAGACCGGCCATGAATAGACACACCATGAATAGAGCCTCGCCAGCCTTCTCAGTGTGTTCGCGTCTGACGGCTTTTCTGTTTTATACAGGCGCCAGTTACGCTGATGAATTATCCACTTTTTCAGAGTCCTACTACTTCGAGGATTTTCCGGTCACCCTGACATCGACCCGCCTGTCACAGCCTATTCAGGACACTCCGAATGCCATGACCGTGATCGACAGGGAGATGATCCGCGCAACCGGGGCACTCTCGATCCCGGATCTGCTACGGCTGGTGCCTGGTTTTACCGTCGCTTTCTATGCAGGATCCCGGGCGGCCGTCACCTATCACGGCCTCTCTGACCAATACGCCAGGGATATGCAGGTATTGATCGATGGGCGATCGGTCTACGACCCGGGTTATGGCGGTGTTTCCTGGTCCGATCTGCCAATCGACATTGAAGACATCAAACGTATCGAAGTAATTCGCGGACCCAACGCCACAGCCTACGGCTCAAACTCCTATGCCGGAGTGATCAACATCATTACCGATCACCCCGCTGACGCTATTGGCTCATTTGTCAGCACAAC
>JASFJY010000211.1:0-5916 GCA_050119415.1 Chromatiales bacterium
CCCCCTGACCTATGCTGTATAAAAAACGCCGGAAAGAGGATTTCAGAGCGCCTCAGATCAATCCGCCATCAGTTTTTGCATCTTTTTCTCATTTGGCGAGAGCACAACTCCCCTTTCGGTGACAATGGCATCGATGAGTTCGGCCGGTGTCACGTCGAACACCGGATTCCATGCCTCGGCGCCGCTGGCGGCCACCCGCTTGCCTGCGCAGTAGAGCAGCTCGTCAGCATCGCGCACCTCTATCGGAATCTCCGCGCCGTTGGCCAATCGCATGTCGACGGTCGAGGTAGGCGCCGCCACCATCACCTTGACACCATGGTGCTTGGCCGCCACGGCAAGGCTGTAGGTACCGATCTTGTTGGCCACATCGCCGTTGGCGGCGATACGGTCGGAGCCGACGATAACCCAGCCGATCTCTCCCCCCCTCAGCAAGCTGGCGGATGCTCCGTCCACCAGCAGGCTGACGGGAATCTTGTCAAACAACAACTCCCAGGCAGTCAGCCGGGAACCCTGCAGCCAGGGGCGGGTCTCGTCTGCATAGACCCGCTCGATCAGGCCCCGCTGGTGGGCGGCGCGTATCACCCCGAGGGCGGTGCCGTAACCGCCTGTGGCCAGGGCACCGGCATTGCAGTGGGTGATGACGCAGGTGCGCGACTCAATCAACGCTGCGCCAAGTTGACCCAGGCGACGGTTGGCGACCCTATCCTCCTCATGGATCGCCCGCGCCTCGCGCAACAACATCGCAGTGGGATCGTCGCTGTCGGGGAGCTGTTCGATCCGCCCCAGCATGCGTTCCAAGGCCCAGAAGAGATTGACCGCTGTCGGGCGCGCCGCCCGCAGAGCCTCCAGGTCTTCGGCCATGCCCGCTTTCCACCTGCAACCGACCCTCCGGAACCCCTCGCTGGCAGAAAGCACCACACCATAGGCGGCGGTAATGCCTATCGCCGGCGCCCCTCGTACCACCATCCGCCGGATGGCTTCGGCCACGCTCTTTGCCGATGTCAGCTCCATATAGTCGGCCCGCTCCGGCAGATGGCGCTGATCGAGCAGATGGAGCCGGTCACCAGACCAAACCATCGCATGATCAGGCGAAGCCTGAGGTTGAACAGGATTCGAATCCATACTGTACTCCTTGGGGTTGTAGATGGGTGGGGCTAGCCCCAGCGCTGGCGGTCATCAACGGCAATGAAGATGGTTTGTGCGGAAATTTAAAACTTTCATTGCGATATCGCCACAACTTTGCGTACTCTGCACAAGACAAAATCACCACGCGCTTGTTTAAGCCAACAGAGGAAGGGAAAGACAATCCATGTCCGAAAAGGTCGATCTTCTTTTGCATGCCCGATGGATCATCCCCGTGGTGCCGGAGAATCAGCTCCTGGAGCACCACAGCCTGGCCATCAAGGACGGTCATATACACGCGCTGCTGCCGACTGCGCAAGCCAAAGTCGCTTATCGGGGCGAGGTGGAGAAAACGCTAACCGACCAGGCATTGATCCCGGGCCTGATCAACAGCCACACCCACGCGGCTATGGCCCTGTTGCGGGGATTGGCGGACGACATGCCCTTGATGACCTGGCTCAACGAGCACATCTGGCCCGCCGAAGGCCGCTGGATCTGCGAGGAATTCGTTCATGACGGCAGCCAACTGGCGATCGCGGAGATGCTGCTCGGCGGCACCACCTGCTTCAACGACATGTACTTCTTCCCTGAGGTGACCGGTCGCGTCGCCGACGCCGCCGGTATTCGCGCCGTGCTGGGGCTGATCGCCATCGATTTTCCCTCGGCCTGGGCCGACAACGGCGACGAGTATCTGCACAAGGGGCTCCAGGTCCATGACCAGTTCCGCAGCCACCCCCTGATCCACACCGCTTTCGCCCCCCATGCCCCCTATTCGGTTGCCGATCCGGTGCTGCAACGTATCCAGGTGTTGGCGGACGAGCTGGAGATCCCGGTGCACATCCATCTGCACGAAACAGACGACGAGATCCGACAGAGCTTGCAGCAGCACGCGTGCCGGCCGATGGCACGCCTGCAACAACTGGGACTGCTGTCACCTTCGCTGATGGCGATTCATATGACCCACCTGGAAGTGAAGGAGATCGAGACTTTCGCCGCATCCGCTGGACATGTGGTGCACTGTCCAGAATCGAACCTGAAACTCGCCAGCGGCTTTTGTCCAGTGCAACGCCTGCTACGGGCCGGTGTCAACCTGGCGCTCGGAACCGACGGCGCGGCCAGCAACAACGACCTGGACATGTTCAGTGAAATGCGCACCGCCGCACTGCTGGCCAAGGGAGTGGCCGCCGACGCCAGCGCCCTGCCGGCGTCCAGCGCGCTTTCGATGGCGACCATCAACGGCGCCCGCGCGCTGGGTCTGGAGCAGGTGACGGGCTCGCTGCAGGTCGGTAAATCGGCCGATCTCGTTGCCGTGGCCCTCGATCGGATACAGAGTCAGCCGCTCTATCATCCCATCTCGCAACTGGTCTATACCTGTGGTCGGGAGCAGGTGCGACATGTCTGGGTGGCCGGAAGGCAACTGGTCAGCGAGGGCTGCCTGACCACCCTCGACAGCGAGCACCTGCTCAAACGGGCGGCTTATTGGCAAGAGAAGATTGCCGAGTCTTGATCTAGACCCGTTTACCGCACTATCGTGTACCCTACATGAGAATCTCATTGCACAGGCAGTCACATGAGCCACGAACAGATTAACGTCGATCGCGCGGAAGTGAACAAATTTGAAGAACTGGCCGCCCGCTGGTGGGACCCGCACAGCGAGTTCAAGCCGCTGCATCAGATCAATCCCCTGCGGCTCGACTACATCGACCGGATAGTGCCGCTGGCTGGAAAAAAAGTGCTCGATGTGGGCTGCGGCGGAGGCATCCTCTCCGAGAGCATGGCGGCCAAGGGCGCCCAGGTCACCGGCATCGATATGGGGGAAGCCCCGCTGCAGGTGGCCCGACTCCACCTGCTGGAGTCGGGATTCGACATCACCTATGAGCGGATTCCGGTCGAGCGCCTGGCGGCGGAACAACCAGCGACCTTCGATGTGGTGACCTGCATGGAAATGCTGGAACATGTCCCCGACCCCGCGTCCGTTGTCGAGGCTTGCAGCCGTCTGGTCAGACCGGGCGGGCACGTCATCTTCTCCACCATCAACCGCAACCCAAAGTCCTACCTCTTTGCCATTATCGGTGCCGAATATCTGCTCAAGCTGCTGCCCAAGGGCACCCACGATTTCGCCAAGTTCATACGCCCTTCGGAGCTGAGCGGCTGGATCCGCCAAACGCCCCTGCAGAGTGTCGACATGACCGGCCTCAATTACAATCCGTTGACGCGTGAGTACTCCCTGAGCAGGGATGTAGACGTCAACTATATGATCGCCACGGTAAAAGCCGCCGAAGCATGACCGCCTGTGTTCTCTTCGATTTGGACGGAACCTTCGCGGATACCGCCCCGGATCTGCATGCCGCCTTCAACCGGCTGCTCGCATCGTTGAATTGCCCGCCGATCGCCTATGAAGCTTTCCGCCCTTCGGTATCCCACGGCAGCCGCGGCATGCTGAAGACCGGCCTGGGCATCACCCCCGAAGATCACGACTTCCCGCATATACAGAGAAGATTTCTCGACTTCTATCAGGAGCGCATCGCGGTCCACACCCAGCTGTTCGAGGGTATGGAGTCGTTACTGGAGCAGCTCGATGAGCGCGCCATCGCCTGGGGCATAGTTACCAACAAACCGGCCTACCTGACCGATCCCCTGATGCGCGAACTGGGTCTGCATCAGCGGGCCAGCGCCATCGTCAGCGGCGATACGACACCCTACGCCAAACCCCATCCCGAACCGATACTGCACGCCTGCCGCCTTTCCGGAGTCGATCCCGCCCAAACCATCTACGTAGGTGACGCCGCACGCGACATCGAAGCGGGACGTAGTGCCGGCACCCGTACCCTGATCGCCCTCTTCGGTTATCTGTCCCAAGACGACAGGCCGAATGACTGGCATGCGGACGGCGTCATAGCACATCCCCTGGAACTACTTGAGTGGCTTTAGACGCTTCTCAATTCCAACCCGCGCCTGGCAGCGTATAATGAAATCTGAAATCACTTGCCGGAAATAACCATGTCGGACTATCAGCCGTCGAAAGATCTATTGAAATCGCGCAACATCCTGGTCACCGGCGCCGGCAGCGGCATCGGACAGGCGGTGGCAAAGGCCTATGCCCAACATGGCGCCACTGTGATCCTGCTGGGGCGCGGGCAAAAAAAGCTCGAAGAGACCTACGACATCATCGAGACTGCGGGCGGACCAATCCCTGCCCTTATCGCATTCGATCTGGAGAAAGCGCCGGACGAGGACTATTACAAACTCGGAGAGACCCTGCTGAATGAATTCGGGGTACTGGATGGGTTGGTTCACTGCGCCGCAAAACTCTCCCTGTTGAGCCGTATCGATGACTACGACATGTTGACCTGGAACCAAACCCTCCAGGTCAACCTGACGGCCCCTTTCATCCTGACCCAAGCCTGCTTGCCCTTGTTGCGTAAATCGAATGACGCCTCGATCATCTTCACCTCGGACCATGTAGGGCGCAAGGGCAAGGCCTATTGGGGCGCTTATGGGGTATCAAAATCGGCTGTTGAGGGTTTGATGGAGACCCTGGCAGATGAACTGGAAAACAGTCAGATACGTGTAAACAGCATTGCGCCGGGACCGACTCGTACGGCGCTACGGGCCTGGGCTTTTCCGGGGGAGGATCCCCGGTCTTTACCCAAGCCCGAGGCCCGTGTGTTGAATTACCTCTACCTCGCGGGCCCTGATAGTAGAGGGATGACCGGACAACGCCTGGAAGACGTCTGATCCCTGTCCACCAACTCAGTAGTATTTGCTATAACTCTCCTGAATGTCGTTGATGAGTAGTTCTTGGGCCAGTATGGCCTGATAGTCTTCGGTGATAGTCCGCGCCCCGGAAGGCTCCTTCAAGACCTTTTGCTCCCTATTATTATTAACACCCTCACCTCTTCCCTGAGTCTCAAATTGCGATTTTGAAACTCTTTTCTTCATTCGATTTTCCCCAAGCAAACATTTTTTTATAGTCGTCACTCAGACCCAAGTAATCTCAAGCCAACTTTAAGGAACCTCTGATCAATTCATGAATCGACGTATGAACGCTGAAATGTCCTGGTTCTGCGTTGTAAAGCTTCGCGATAACGGGCTATTGCATAGCTTTTCACCTTGATCCGATCATTTAATCCAGCCATGCGCGCGACCAGAATTTTTTTCAGGGGTTCCTTAATTTTATCCTCTATTTAGGATTTTGCATTGGGTTCACCCTAAATAATGCTGTGAAAAATTCACACTAGGATGGCACTGACTGACGATCTCGGTCTAAGCGCCTCAATCCCTTGAGATTCCTATAAAATTTTGTACCCCCATCACATTGTTGCAGAAAGATTCTCTCCCCGTATTGAAGTTGACATGAAAATATCAGTAATATGCCTTTTGTAAGGCTAGTTATTTAATTCCTAAGAATAAGATCCGATTCCTTACGGAAGGATCCCGTTACGAGGCTCGCAATGCTTATGCTCAATAAATTCTTTGCCGTCATGCTCTCCCTCTCACTGATCATGCTGCCAATGGGCGCGGCCCAGAGCGCCATGATCGGTAACAGCCAGTTGTTGGATGGTGATTCTGCTGCCGCTCGGACTGCGCTGATGCAGGCCCTCGAGCGCGACCAAGTCCGTAGCCAGCTAATCCAGCTCGGCGTCGACGCCGAAGCGGTAAAAGCGCGCATCTCTCAAATGACGGAACAGGAGATCGCCAACCTCAACCAGCACCTGGGTGATCTGCCCGCCGGCGGTGATGTCCTTGGCGTGATCCTTGTCATCTTCGTGGTTTTTATCATCACCGATGCCA
>JASFJY010000212.1:0-5912 GCA_050119415.1 Chromatiales bacterium
GGCTGTCGATGCGCACGTAGGTCACCACGGTACGGGCCTTGGCAGAGTGTTTGCGCGGCAGTTGATGGGCCAGGGCGAAGCGGGCCGTCTGTGTCCCGCTGCTGACCAGATCCATCTCCTTCTGGCCAGACAGCAATGCGATAGTACCGTTCAGCAAATAGATGTTCTGATGGTCGGTATCCCCTTCGCGGAATAGATATTCACCCTTCTTAGCCTTCTCCACCGTGACGCGGCTGAGCAGAACACCGAGCTGTTCCTCCGACAGGGTGTTCAGCGGCACCAGATTCTTCAACAAAGCATCATCGGTTTTACTTTTAGGCACGGCCATTCTTGTATTGACTCAGGAATAAGAATCCGAGGGAGGGTCTCCATCGCCTATTATTAGCGGCACACAGTGTATAAAGCTGAAGAGGACTTTTACACCGGGCGTCGTTGAACCATGATCGAAGTTGCATTTTCACTCCTGGGAAGCGGCCTTGACGCACTGACCGAAGTCAACCGAACACCTAGGTATAGGTATGTGATACAGAACTATGAAGAAGATCGCAGGCATCGTAGCTGCCGGCCATGAGGCAACGGCTCGTGCCGCCCAGAAGATGTTGCAGGCCGGCGGTAACGCTTACGATGCCGCCTTGTCGGCCATGCTCGCCGCCTGTGTGGCGGAACCGGTACTGGCCTCGCCGGGCGGAGGCGGTTTTCTCACCGCGCTGCCGGCGCAGCAAGACCCCGAGGTCTACGACTTCTTTGCCCACACACCGAAGCAGCGACGCCCGTGCGAAGCAATCGACTTCCGGCCTATTGTGGCCGATTTCGGCACGGCCAGCCAGGTTTTCCATATCGGTTTGGGCGCGATGGCCGTTCCGGGATTTGTAAAGGGCCTGTTTGAGATCCACCGGCAACGCTGCCGACTGCCGATCGGCCTGCTGATGGAACCGGCGCAAAAGCTCGCGCGGGAGGGGGTAGAGATCAATCCGTTTCAGGATCTGATTGCGCAGATTGTCGCCCCGATACTCCGGGCCACGCCCGACGCCCTCGAACTGCACGCCTCACCCACCGCTCCCGCTCATCTGATCGGCGTCGGCGAGCGCCACTGCCTGCCCGCCCTAGCCGATTTCCTCTCGGCCCTGGAAAACGAGGGTGAGGCGCTGTTTTATCAGGGTGATGTGGCGCACCGCCTGATAGAAGACAGTCGCGAACTGGGCGGGCAGCTAAGCCGAAAGGACCTCGAGGATTATCGGGTGATCCGGCGCCGGCCGCTGATACACCGATATCGCGATGCGCGACTCATCACCAATCCCCTACCTGCCCTTGGCGGATCGTTGATCGCCTTTTCGCTTGGGTTGCTGGAACATCAAACGCTGGGCAACAACATGCCCGGCAGTAGCGATCACCTACGCCATCTGGCCCAGG
Organism: Chromatiales bacterium; assembly: GCA_050119415.1. Lineage (GTDB taxonomy): Bacteria > Pseudomonadota > Gammaproteobacteria > Chromatiales > Chromatiaceae > Thiodiazotropha. The sequence continues at coordinate 1,411 of JASFJY010000212.1, forward strand.
TCATGCGCCTGACTCAAGATCTCCGTTGCGATCCACAGATTGTGTCGGAGCAGATCCTCTCGCAAGACGTGGCGAAGCGCTATCGTGCACGCCTGCGCCAAGGAGGGATCTCACGCCGCGGCACGACTCAGATCAGCGTTGCAGACAGTGCAGGCAATCTCGCCAGCCTAACCCTCTCCAACGGTGAGGGGTGCGGCTATGTGATACCGCGGACCGGCGTCATGATGAACAACATGCTGGGCGAGGAGGATCTCAACCCGGGCGGCTTCCACCGTTGGCCCGAGAACCAACGTCTGGCCTCCATGATGGCACCGAGCCTGCTGCTGACCGACGCTGGCGACGCCGTCGTTACGGGTTCCGGCGGATCGAACCGTATCCGCAGCGCGATCCTGCAGGTGATCTCCAACCTGCTCGATTTCGCTATGCCGCTGGAGGCCGCCGTCTCGCAACCGCGCATCCACTTCGAAGCTGATCTGTTGAGCCTTGAGCCGGGCATTGCTCCGCAAACGGCCGCAGCGTTGCACGACGAGTTTCCCAATCAACAGGCCTGGGACCGGAAGAGCCTCTTCTTCGGCGGGGCGCACAGCGTGCGCCGACAACGCAGCGGTCAGTTACAGGGTGTCGGCGACGAACGCCGCGGCGGCGTGGCGCTCATCGCCAAACACGCAGACTGAACGCTGTTTCAACCGCCGAGCAGATCCTGCTTCAAACGCCCGGTCACCGGCGCTTCACCGAGCCAGATCTTCAATAAGGCCTTGTTGAAATCCTGCCCGGGTATCAGGCCCCGCTCTTTGCCGTTGATGACAACCCGGGTGCCTTGTGCCGGCAGGTAGTCGAGTTGCACCTGATCACCGGCGACCAGGGTCTCGAACATCTCGTTGAAGCGCGTGATACGTTCACTTAAAGGCGCCAACGCCTCGGCCGAGTGGTTGGCTGCAAAACCCTCGTTCCAGGCATCTATCAGTTTCTGCTTTGCCACCTCGGAATAGAGCATATCCATCTGTAACCGCCTGGGCTTATCGGCATCGAGTATCGCATCGGCATCATCGGACAGTGCCGGAAGGTAGGGAGGCAAGGTAGATGCTGAAGAAAAGCTTTTTGCGGATGCCCGCCCCGTTCAAAACCAGCGATGTGGTATCTCCCTCCAGTTTAACCTTTTCCGGCAGGTCAACGCCGGCCACCTCGCGCCCCTGCGCCTGCATAAAAAACAACATCAGAACGATAATTACAGCCAGCTTCCGCATAATTTCACTTCCCCAGTTTATAGACTGATTAAAAACTCCTAGTAAACATCGGCAAACCGAACGCTAGCCCATCCACTACCAGTGCCGTTAAGCCGTCATGAAACGGCCCGCCTGCGCGGATCAGCCTACATCGACAATCGCCTTCCTTTGTTAAAAAACAGCTCATCTGACCACCAAAACACGAAAAACAATCCGTAAAGATGTCATTTGTTCTTTAACATTTCAGATTATGTGTTATTTTTAGCGCGCACAACAAACTTCCATAAAGGAGCTTACTGTATGGCCGTTACTAAAAAGTCAGCAAAAAAGACTGCGAAAAAAGCAGCCAAGAAAAAGGTCGTTGCCGCCAAGACAACATCGCGCCAAAGAGCCATTGCGGATAAACAGACTAAAACCCAGATCGTTACCGCCCTCTCAGAGGAGACAGGTCTGGCCCGTAAGGAGGTGGCAGCGGTATTCACTTCCTTGAGCAACCTGATCACCCGCCACGTTCAAAAGCGCGGCTCCGGCGAGTTCACCATTCCGGAGTGTGGCATCAAGGTCCGCCGTGTGATGAAACCCCGCACCAAGGCACGCATGGGACGCAACCCGGCCACGGGTGAAGAGATCAAGATTCCAGCAAAACCCGCCAAGACTGTGATCAAACTGACCGCGCTCAAAGCGCTCAAGGATAAGCTCGGCTGAGCTTCCTATTGCCACTGTCGTAGAGGCGACAGTGGCAGCCTGCCCATTCAGTCCGGCAACCTGAGGCGCAAGCGCTCGCCCGTCTGCACCAACTCAAGATGTTTCAAGAAGCTCATGCCCAATAGCACCTCCTCGCCTGGCATATCGGGAATGATCACAGCCCGAACGTCACGCATCTCGAAGGGTCCCAAACGCAAACGCTCGATCCGCGTCAACCAACTCTCGACCACACCACTGGCCGTCTGACTCTGTGAGCGTATGCCTCGAGGCAGATCTGCCTTTTTGGCCAGTTTGCCAGGTACTGCCACGCGCGTGGCACCGGTGTCTAGCAGGAATGTCACATTCAGGTCGTTGATCTTACCGGGCGCCAAGTAGTGTCCAGCGCGATTGGGTTTCAGAGTCACCACCTGTTCACCCTTCGTGTCGGTGACGACCGTTAGGGAACGATTGGGGTTCGACCGCGTCTGCAGCCATTCTGAGAAGAGCAGTGTCAGCAGGACAAGGAACAGTATCCATGCGCCGATGATCATCCAACGGCCGAACCGTCCACGGGTTTCCTGCGGGCTGGACGGTCCGGTCGTTTGCATCATGATAAATTTTCAGCTATCGCCAGGCCCGGTCAGCCCCGCGGCATCGGCCGCTGTGTAGCCATCCGTCGGGAGAAGTATTGCCGATAGTAGGTCAATGCGCTGCTACCGTTGGCTGCCACATCAAACACCTTCCAACCGCCTTTGCCGCGATAGAAACGGAAGTCGAGATTCGCCGGATAGCCGTTGGCTTGCAGAATCGCCACCCGCACCTTCACTTCGTTTTCACCCGCCTGGCGCGGTGGATAGAAACGGACATCCTGATTCTGATAACTGCCCAGGCGATTCGCCAGGGTACTCAGCAACAGCTGCTCGATCGCCTGGGCCAACTCGGCGCGCTGTACATCGTTCATCCGTCGGTTCATCGGTCCGGCCACCCAGGTCGACATGTAGGCAAAGTCGAAATAGGGGGCGATTTCATGCTGCAGAAAAGCGGCGATCGCCTGCTGGCTGGGCCTTTGTGGCTGACGCATGAACTTGAGGAGCTTACCCAATCCTTCACGCAATACCCGAGCGGGCTCAGGCTGCTCCGTTTGCGCCGCACGCATCGGCGATTTAGCATAACCATAGTGGGGTGCGGCCTGGACTGGCGCGCAAGCCAGCAGGGCCGTAACGGCTGCGGTGATAATTATCTTTTTCATGGCTCCTCCGGGGTGATAAACGACACCGTCTGTGCGGCGATCATTAGGCAGGTTGCCAATGCATCCGGGCAAAATCAAGCTCAATAAGTGTCAGCTAATTCAACCAATCCGCCGGCCTCCGCCAGGACCCGCTAACAGGATCTAGTCAGCTTTTTATAGATGTCGGAGACCTTCAATGGCAGCTTCTCGACCTCGCTGATCACCGTATAGTTGGCAGCACCGTACATGTGCGGCAGATAGTCCTGTGCACGCTCATCTATGGTGATGCAGAAGGGATGGATACCGCTACGGCGCGCCTCAAACAGGGCCTGACGGGTGTCTTCGACGCCGTACTCGCTGCGATAGTCATCGTGGTAGTCGTCAGGTTTGCCGTCGGAGAGCGTAATCAACAGCTTGGTACGCGCTTGCACTTCGCCGAGGCGAAAACTCAGATGCCGTATCGCCGCCCCCATGCGGGTGTAGTCCCCGGGCCGGATACCACTGATGCGCGCCTTCACCTCGGCATCGTAGGGCTCGTCGAACTGTTTAACAGGAAACACCTCACAGCGCTTGCGCGTCATGCCTGTGAAACCATAAATGGCGTAGCGGTCGCCCAGGCTTTCCAGCGCTTCGGCCAACAACACCAGCGCTTCACGCTCCGCCTCGTTGATCCAGCCTTGGGTGGAACCCGACATGTCGACCATAAATATCACTGCAATATTGCGCTCGTCACGATGCATGCGGGTGAACAGGCGGTCGCTCATCTCCAGTCCGGTATGGACGTCGGCCCAAGCCTCCACGAAGGCATCGATATCGACACCGTCGCCATACGCCTGCCGCTTGAGCAGACGGTCCTCGTCACGCAATGCCTCAAAGCTCTTGCGCAGATTGCTCAGCAAACGCCGGTACTTCATGCCGACCCGGTCGGCAAAACCGTCATAGACCGGCTTCACGCTCATCTCGCGCATTACACACCAGTTCTTACGATAGTGCTTGCGGCGGTAGTCCCACTCGTTGTAAAGAAAGGCACCGTCCTCATGATAGGTGGTACTCCACACCTCTTCCGGGTCCAGCAATCGCTCTTCATTGACCTTGAGGTCGCATTCGCCGGGCCCGGCCGGTACCAGGTAGTCATCAGGGATCTCACCAAGGTCCTGGATAATCGAGGTCAGCGTACCTTTGACACTCTCGGGTAACGGCATCGACTTGCCATGCAAGAGCAGTTCGACCTCCATCTCCTCCTGCATTGGCGTCTGTTTTTGCTGGACCTGAAAGTGGCTTGAGCGATTTTCCTCTTCGCCGCCTCCCTCCTGCAAATCATCCTCCAATGCCTTTAGCGCCACCCGCAGCTGGGCTTTCTCCCGTTC
>JASFJY010000213.1:0-5904 GCA_050119415.1 Chromatiales bacterium
CATCGAAGATAGTCGCCACATCGTCCTTGCTGACGCCGCCGTACATCACACCTTCGGGATAGACCAGCACCGAGGGTCCCTCACTGCAGGGTCCGAGGCAGCCGGTGGTGGTCACTTGCACCTTGTCGAAGAGTTGACGCTCCTGCAGATTCCAGTAGAACTCCTCAGCCACCTCGGCACAGTTTTTCAGGCTGCAAGAGGGCCGCGGATGTCCCAGGGGACGGTTCTGCGTACAGACGAACACATGCTTTTGTGGTTTCGGCATGACAGAACTCCCGCTCAAGCCGCCACAGTCTGGGGCTCGTGAGTGAAACACTTTTTCGGACAGATGCGCGCGCAAGCTCCGCAGCCGATGCAGTCCATGGCGTCTTTCAAACTCATGACCATGGCAGTGTCATCGGAGAAGCCGTCATCGTCATCCCCGTACATATCGTCATCGTCGTCGTAGTCGTCGTCGGCCATCAGCCCTTCGACCTCATCACGTTCGATCAGATCGAAGACCTCGCGCGGGCAGACCTTGAAGCAGCGGCCACAGCCGATGCAGTTCTGCTGGTTGATCTCCATTACAAAAGCGGGAGTGTACTCTTCGCCGCCGCGCGTCAATCCGGTAATCATCGTCATGGGGACTTCCTCAACTGGTTTCGGCTTCAGCCGTTTTGTAGGCGGCGTCGGCCTCAGCCCACGCCACACAGGCATCGTAAGTGGCCTGCGCCATGGCAGGGATCTCTTCATAGGCGGCCGGCAGACGGTCCTCCACCAGGTCGTGTAGTTCACCGGCCTTCTCGGTGGCAATACGTTTGGCCTTTTTGACCGCTTTATGCATCGCTTTCAGCTCTTCGGGGGTCATGGCTGATCTCCTGATTTACATTCCGGCAACTTTCGGATGCTGCCCGATGATCTCCAGAGCCACTGAAAGCAGCTTATCGGCCTCATCCTTCATCTTCGATAAAGAGGGAAAACCGAAACGGTGGACATCACGCAGGGTCTTGTCCATCACCACCAGCTTACCGACGGTGATCAGGGCGCGGCCGAATCCTTCATGGGTAAGATTCATCATCGGTACCGCCATCAGCCCACATTCCTTCTCGATCATGGCGGAGATAGCGTTGTAGAAGGCTTTTACCCGGGATAGGGTGATCTCGTCGGGATCACCCACCACGGGGATCTCCCGCTTCTTCTCCTTGGTCAGAACAAAAGGCTCCAGGATCTTGCTAACCGGCCAGTTGTCATAGGTGCCGTAGGTATCGATGGCGCGCATCTGACGCACCATCTCCGTGGCGAAATCGGTCGCCAAGACCGGATCGTGCTCGGCGATCACCGCGACTGCTTCACTCATGGTTCTAACTCCTCGTCAATGTCGGCATCTCGACCCGCTGATAGCCTGGTGCCACAATCCTCAAGAGACGAGGTTGGTAGCCTTGCGCTGAACTCCCGCAGGAAAACCGACGTATAATATAAAACCCCAATGCCAGCCCACTTAGGGCCAGCAGACTCAACAACAATTCATTAATACCAAACAGATCACCCAGCCCGGTCAGCACCAGCATAAACAGTAAGGGCAACAGATAGGCGGTTACCGAAGCCCGCGCCAACAGTTGGTCGGGGATACCAATCACCACCTGATCCCCCGGCTTGGCATCGAGACTGTTCGCCAGCACCAGCCGATTGCGACGCACACCAAAGAGCTTGGCCACCACGGAGGTGGTGCAGTTGTCACTGCTGCAATGATTGCAGGCGCTGCGACTTGCGGTCTCCACCGTCAGCAGGCCATCCTTGACCTCGATAACCTGGGCCGTTTCTTCCAGCATGCAGATGGTTTCGTTCGTCGTCTTATTCAAGCTGTCATTCCGTTGTGTCTTGTTTGATTTGTCAGAGTCTTTTTGCTGTGGCGCGCCACACCCTACCCGTAATCAGAGGTTTAAAAACCTAGCGGCTTGCCGCACTGAATTACTATGGCCACACTCAAACACTATTCTCCATTTGCCTATGTTCGCGGTCATTTGCGGACTTTATTCTTCCCAACCATCCGCCTCCATCTGATCGAAGCGGGAGGGATCGGCCGGCGTGGCCCGCTGAATGGCGCGGGCCAGCCAGCTGCCCGGACCCTGCCTCAACTCATCCTGCAGGGAGGTGAGCAGGCCGCTGATCGGTGCTCCGGGGGAGATCTTCACCGGCTGAATGCCCTTGGCCTTTAATTGATTTATGGCCGAGGCACCCACCGCCTGGCTGTAGACAGCAATGCAGCCGTCAAGGGCATCGATCTTATCGACTAATTTGTCTTCATTGCCGTCCATTGATAACTTGCCGAACTCGATGGCTTCCACAAAGCAGGCCTTCTCCTGATCCAGGGCATAGATGGCGAACGCCTGTGCCGCGCCGAAGTGCTGATCCACAAGCTTCATGTCGCTGGTGGCGAAGGCCACCTTCAATGCGCTCGCCATCCACTTATCCTCAGTGGTGCAACCCACCAGTTGCAGTCGCCGCGTCAGACTCATGGGCCACCTCCCGGTATTCCGGTTTCTGTGCATAGATGGAGCGGTAGGGATGAATCTCACCCTTCTCCAGGGTCAACAGGATATTGGCCAGATCGAACAGGGTCTGGCGGGTACCGCGATAGCCGACCCAGGTTTTTTGGTAACCGCCCAACAGGTCGTACTGGGGAAAGCCGGCCCGTAGCAGGGGGATACCCAGACGTTTGGCGCTCTCCACACCGTGGGAGTTGGTAATCAGCACTTCGGCCCCGTTGGCCTTGGCCAATTGCTCCAGATCCTCCAGATCGCCGATCTTGACTTGGTCACTGGCGGCCTGCTGCAAGGCGGGTACGTTGACCGGTGAAACCGCGGCTACGGTCTGTGCGCCGACACCGGCCAACATCTGACTGAAGCCGATCAACAGATCGGGATCGCCGGCAAGGGCGAAGCGGGCCATGCCGAGCATGAAGTGACCGTCCAACATGGCATCCTGCAACTGAGCACGTTGGCGGTCCAATCTGGCAGGCACCGGCTCGCCGGAGATCTGATGCAGGGTATGGATGAAGGCATCCACCGTCTCCAATCCCATCAGGTGATCGAAACGGTAATCGGGTACGCCGGTCAGTCGATGGAGTTCGTCCGCTGCCTTTTGCATCGACGCACCGATGACCAGGGTGGCGGCCGCATCGCCCAGGGTCAGCAGTTCCGAAACCTGGGAGCCGCCGATGGTCAGCGGTGAGAAGTCGTCCTCGCCCAAATGACCGTCGAGGGAATCGGAAAGATCGGGGATCACCACCGGTCGCAGACCGAAGCATTCGATGATCTCTTTCAGCTCCTCGATATCACCCGGCGTCAGGAAAGAGCCCACCAGCACATTGACCTGATGGCGACGCCGACCCGGCTGGGTACCGGCATCCCCGGCCGCGGGGACGAGGGTCGTGATAATCGCCTCTACCGCCTTGGCAAAACCGGTCTCGAGACAGCCGCTGTAGTCAGGAGTCATGACCGGCACCACCGGAATGGCGTCGAACTGGGGATACTGGTTACGGAACTGGTTCACCGCCATGCGTACATCACTGCCCTGGGTCTCGGAGAGACCGGTGGTGGGCACGCCCAGAAGCGCAGGCTGATTCTTTTCGGCAATGGTCTTTAGTCCCTGCACCACGCTCTCCTCGGAACCCATCACCGTGGTGATCTGATCCATGGCGGTGGTCTGCAGCGGGATCGGCTCACGGAAGTGGCGCACGAAGAAGACCTTGCCGAAAGCGGTACAGCCCTGGGAGCCGTGCAGCATCGGCATGGCGCGGTGAAAACCGAGAAAGGCGAGTGCGGCGCCGATGGTCTGGCTCACCTTCAGCGGACTAACCGAAAGGGCCTTTTTGCGTTTAACGATCTCGGTCATCAGCAGGCCTCCGCTTGTTCCGTGGTGGGTGTAGCCCAAGGCGCCGGTGCGCGTACCTGTTGCCAGATCGGACTCTCGATGGTCAACACCAACTGCCGCGCCAACTCCACCATGCCGGTATAGCCGGCGTAGCCAAACTCGCGCTCCTGGTTAATATCGAGGAAGGGAATGCGCGCCTTCAGCGCGGTATACATGTTGCGGCCACCGGCGATCAGCACATCCACGTTATTTTCACGCACGAGGTCGATCAGGGCGCGAGGGTTGCCGTCCTCGATCATCACCGCCTCCTGACCCATCAACTCGCGGATGCGCGCCTTGTCCTCTTCGGTCGACTTCTTGGTACCGGTGGCGACCACCTGCATGCCGAGATCCTGCAGTGCAGCGATCACCGACCAAGATTTCACGCCGCCGGTGTAGAGCAGCACCTTACGGCCTCGCAACTTTCCACGCCAAGGCTCCAGGGCTTGATCGATCTTCGCCTCCTCGCGCTCGATCAACGCCTCGGTGCGCCGGGTGAGATCGGCATCATCGATTAGACGGGCGAAGTCGCGCAGGGCCTGGGAGACGTCGCGCACACCGTAAAAACTCCCTTCGAACCAGGGGGTACCGAAGGCATCCTGCAGTTTTCGGGCAACATTGATCATCGCCTTGGAGCAGACCATCATGTTGGCTTCGGATCGATGCATGGTCTGCACCTCACGGTAACGGGCATCCCCCGACAGGGTGCAGAGAACCCGCAGACCCAGCTCGTCCAACAGTGGCAATACATGCCAGAGTTCGCCGGCAATGTTGTACTCACCGACCAGGGTTATGTCGTGGATCTTGTGCCCAGCTATGGTCGCCGCCTCCGGCAGCGGATCGGGTTCGCGGGTACCGCAGACATACTTCACCATCGCCTCGCCGGCGATGCGGTTGCCCAGATTCTTGGTGCCGTAGAAACCGGCCGCGTCCACCGGCACCACCGACGTACCCCAACGCGCCTCGGCCGCTTTGCAGACAGCTTCCACATCGTCGCCCACCAGGGCCGGCACGCAGGTGTTGTAGACGAAGACCGCTGCTGGGCTGTGGTTCTCGATGGCCTGTTTGATGGAGTGGAAAAGCCGCTTCTCACCGCGCCCCATAATCACATCCTGTTCGGTCAGGTCGGTGGTCATGCCAATGCGGAAAAGCCGCGAGCCGCTGGAACGTGTGCCCCGGTTGTCCCAGGAACTACCGGCGCATGCGATAGAGCCGTGAACGATATGGGCCACATCGGCGATCGGCAGCAGGGCGATCTGCGCGCCGTCGAATGCACAACCGCCCGCCGTCGCTCCAGGCTTCGGCTTGGCACAACCCGATTTCGATTTATTGTTGTGAGCGCATGCCGGTTCATCCAGTAGGGCGGCAATATCTTTCTGTTTCATGAGGTGGCTGAGCCTTCATTTATTTAACTACAAAATATTTAATGCAATGCTCATGCCATATGCCAACTAATTGTTTTATAGTGGCATTTATGGCTTTATCCCTTGTCGCAAACATGACAATTGGTAGGGCCATTGCAACTGTGTCGGAAACCACACGCGAAGCTGCGTATATGCAGATGTAATGAACCTAACCCGAATGCTTCATTGCATAGCAAGCAATCGGTGCGGCCCCGTCCCACTAATCGCCATTAAGTAACGATTGTAATCATCCGGTAAGAATTGGGGTGTATAATGTTTAATTGAGATGTTACGAAGAAACAATGAATCACTACCCCCGTCCGCTGCGCTTAGACTACGCCTTCTAGATGCCGGCAATACCCAGGCCACTAAACTTGGTTCCGCCGCCTTAGTGTTGGAGAAGCGCGGTGCCCCACTGCTGCAGATCGATTGCGGCCCCGACAGCCTGGGACGCTTTCAGCAGGTCTATGGCGACACCGAGCCCCCCGCCCTCTTCATCACCAACTCCGATTTCGACCACATCGGCGGCCTTGAGAGCTGGTTCGAACGTTTGATGACCGGCCGACGGAGTCTGACGCCACAGCTCTATATACCGGTGAAGCTGCTGCCC
>JASFJY010000214.1:0-5883 GCA_050119415.1 Chromatiales bacterium
CCTGCCCGTGACATCTCCTTCAGGCGGCGTCAATATCTTAGTTGGCAAGCTCGGCGACTACCTGTTGCAACTCGAGCTTACCGCGATGCAGACTGAAGGAAGGGGTGAGGTCATTTCCAGCCCGCGCGTCATAACCTCGGACCAAAATAAAGCCACGATCCAACAGGGCGTTGAGATCCCTTACCAGGAAGCGAGTTCGAGTGGGGCGACTACTGTGAGCTTCAAGGAAGCTGTTCTGAAGCTTGATGTCACTCCCCAGATCACCCCGGATGACAGAGTGAGAATGGATCTGGTGATCAACAAAGACAGCCCTGATTTTTCAAGGTCGGTGCTGGGTGTTCCACCGCTCGACACCCGTAAAATTGAGACAACCGTTCTGGTGGACAACGGCGAAACAGTCGTGCTCGGCGGGGTTTTCGAGCGGACGAAAACCAAGAATGTGGAAAAAGTGCCGTTTTTCGGGGACATTCCGTATGCTGGTGTATTATTCCGGAATAGTGAGGTGGTCGACCAAAACAATGAACTGCTGATCTTTGTCACGCCAAAGATCCTTAAGGAGACGCTACGCGTCAGATAACCGGAATAACCTGCAGACCAGAAAAGGCGTGCCGGCGTGCACGCCTTTTTTTTTGCCGATATAGAAAGGCTGGTACTATGCGTGATAATGGCTTCAATTGTTATGCGTCATCATCGACCATTCGCCGATGCGACCTTTGTTTTGATAGAGTAAATGTCCGTAAACAATCTCTTTCTAATAGGGCCCATGGGGGCGGGTAAATCGACTGTTGGCAGACAGTTGGCTGAAGTTCTGCGGATGGAATTTGTAGACTCCGACCATGAGATCCAAAGGCGGACAGGCGTAGATATCCCCACCATTTTCGAATTTGAAGGAGAGCAGGGATTTAGAAATCGTGAACAAGCGGTGATCGATGATCTGACGGCGAGAGAGGGTATAATTCTTGCGACAGGCGGAGGCGCGATTCTGCGCGAGGAGAATCGCTTGCATCTCTCATCCCGGGGTTTTGTGGTATATCTGCAATGTACGCCGGCGCAACAGTTCGAGCGGACGCGGCGCGACAAGAACCGCCCTTTGCTGCAGACGGAGAACCCCCTTGAGAGGCTCATATCGCTGATGCGGATTCGAGATCCTTTCTATCGGCAGATAGCCGACCTTGTGATCAGTACCGAAGGGAGGAATACGCAATCTGTCGTTCGGGAAATTATCAAGTGTTTAGAACCTATCTCATAGCGATGGGGCCGCGAGAGGCCGGCCCTTCGGATTGGCCCCTGAGCCTAGCGGGATCTGAGACAGCTTCTGGAAACCTCAAATAGAGCGGGTGGCATGGGGTGAATTCAAGCAAGTGTGATTGCACATTAACGGTGGATCTCGGGGATCGCAGCTATCCCATCTACATCGGTGAGCATCTGCATGCGGATGCGACCTATTATCAACGGCATGTGCCCGGTAAGCAGGTCATGGTCGTGACCAATGAAACCATTGCTCCACTCTATCTGGAGGCGACGCTTGCGGCCTTGGACGGCTTTGAGGTGGCCCATGTTGTTCTGCCCGATGGGGAGGAGTATAAAACGCTCGAGGTATTGAGCGAGATCTTTACCGCCCTGCTGCAAAACCGCTTCAGCCGTAGATGCACCTTAGTCGCGCTTGGCGGTGGCGTGATCGGGGATATGACCGGTTTCGCCGCGGCGACCTACCAGCGTGGCGTGGATTTTATTCAGGTGCCGACAACGCTGCTTTCCCAGGTCGATTCTTCGGTCGGCGGAAAAACGGGAGTCAACCACCCGTTGGGAAAAAACATGATCGGTGCCTTTCATCAGCCCCTTGCGGTGTTGGCGGATACCGCTACGCTGAATACGCTGGACGATCGCCAGTTTGCTTCCGGAATGGCTGAGGTCATTAAGTATGGGTTGATCACTGATCGCGCGTTTTTCAACTGGCTCGAAGGGGAGATGGATCTCCTGCGTGCCCGTGATCCGATACGGCTGGCCTCGGCGATCGAACGTTCCTGTCAGTGCAAGGCGGCGGTCGTGGCGGCCGACGAGAGAGAGTCCGGGCAGCGGGCGCTTCTTAATCTCGGCCACACCTTTGGGCATGCTATCGAGACAGGCATGGGCTATGGTAGCTGGCTGCATGGGGAGGCGGTGGCTGCCGGTATGTGCATGGCGGCCGATTTATCATGCCGTTTGGCTTGGCTTGAGGCAGAGGATGTAACGCGGGCCTGCAGCTTGATCGAGCGAGCGGGTCTGCCTACCGTGCCGCCCGCTGAACTTGCTCCGGATCAGTTTCTCTCACTGATGTCGGTCGACAAGAAGGTGTTGGATGGTAAATTGAGACTGGTGTTGCTCAAGGCGATAGGTCGCGCCTGTGTGACAGATGAATTCGAACTGGCGAAGCTATATGAAACGCTAGATAAATACGGTCGTTAAGGAAATCTGCTTGTCTGAGACAGAAGAAATCTTTTTGACGCCGGAGTCGGAGGCGCGACTCGATCTGATTAAACACCTGATCGAGAACAGCGAACTGGTGCCGCTGGTGCGAGGCATGCCCGGTATCGGCAAGAGTCTGCTGGCCTCCCGTCTGCAGGCGACTGCGTCGAACAACTGGGTGGTTTGCCACTTCGCGGCGGACTCCATGATGCAGCCGGAAAGGCTGCTGGCCTATATCGCCCGTTGTAACGGCTTAACTGACTTCAAGGATGAAAATATTCAGCTCCTGGTCGATCACTTCGAAATGTTGAGAAAGCGCGGTGCTATTCCGGTGTTGCTGATTGATGATGCTCAGGAGCTGCCACCCACCAGTCTGATCACCCTTTTGCGTCTTTATGAGCGACAGGTTGCAGGCGCTCCGCTCGTGAGCCTGGTGCTGTTTGCCAACGAACAGATCGACATGCTGCTCTCCACGCCACAACTGCAGATCATGTCTCCACAAGCGATCCAGGTGATCGATCTGCCTGCGCTGACGCGGGAAGAAGCGGACGCCTACATGCACTATCTGCTGAGAATCGAGGGCCTGGATCAGCATTTGGCATTGCCTGAGAGCCGCATGAATCGTCTCTATCGGGAGACCCGTGGAGCCCCTGGTCCTCTGGCCACCGCCATTTTTGATGCAGTGGGCGAGTCGAGTGGAAAGCGGGAGCGTGCGGCAAGTCTGATCGGCCAGTCGTGGCTCTGGATTGTAGCGCCTCTGGGGCTGGGCGTAATCCTGTTGCTGCTGTTCCAGGGGCCGGTGAATCGGCTGTTTTCGCCCGAGATTCCCCCCGCGGGCGAGCAAGTTGTTGACAGCGATTTGCAGAGACCGGTAGAGCTGCCGGACAAAATGACCGAGATCCAGTCCGAACCGCCCGAACCCGACGCCTCCAAATCTGCCATGCAGAGTGATTTTGAGTCACAGATAGAGCCATCCGTCCCGGCTATCGCTGAGCAGAAGCATCCACCTGCCGACCAGGGGGTGCCTACGACAAGTGAGGCGAGTATGGTGGTTGCAGAGACACCCAGTGAGAGCGAGGAGGCAGTTTCCGCGGAGCGGCCGACGACAGCGCCTGACAGTGACGCAAGCGCCGCCGCCAATGATGCATTACCGAGTGCCGATGCTGATATTGGGATTATCGAACCCCCGCAAATGCAGAAGGCCCCTGTCGAAGAGGTGACTGCGGAGCCGCCGGTAGAGGTGGCGGATGCGCCGAAAGCCGAGCAGGCGGATGTCCTTACCGCCGAGCCGGTGGATGTGCCGAAAGCCAAGCCGGTGGATGTGCCGAAAGTCGAGCAGGTGGACACTCAAACGGCGGAGTCGAAGTTGCTGAAGTCTGTGGAGTGGCTCAGCAAACAGCCGCCGGGCAGCTACACGGTTCAGCTATTGGCTGTTGAAAATATCGAGTCATTACAGCCGGTTATCGACAGGTATGCGCTACATGACGAAGCCTTTTCGGTACGCACGGAACGACAGGGCCGAACCTGGTATCCCCTGTTGTGGGGCACATTCCCTAATCGTGCCTCCGCCCTCAATGCCATCAAGCGTCTGGCGCCCGGTCTGCGCAAGGGAGGGGCTTGGGCGCGCACCATCAGTTCTCTGCGTAAGTCGCAATGAATTCAGTGTAAAAACGGGTTGCCCCGGTGCCTTTCGTGGGGTAGTTTCGTCGGTAGGGTATCAAGCCTTTAGGGAAAACCCTTTAGGGAAAACCCTCGGTGTACTGGCCTGAGAGTGAATTCTAAAGTAATCTAAGAAGTTCTGCGTATCGCTACTAACCCTATCACAGATTTAGTAGAGATGTGTGTGGGCGGCTGTGAATCGCCGCCGATAATTCCTTCTTCAGCAATTGCTTGGGATGACCGTGACGGCTTCGGCCGGTTGGGTACGGGTACGGGCAAAAGAGGTTTGCGTAATGAACAAGGGTGCTTTACCGCCTAAACAGGGACTCTACGATCCCGCCAATGAACACGATGCCTGTGGGGTTGGCTTTGTAGCCAACATCAAGGGTGTCAAAAGCCACGAGATCGTCCAGCAAGGCCTGGGTATCCTTGAGCGGCTGACCCATCGTGGCGCGGTGGGGGCCGATCCAAAGGCCGGTGACGGCGCGGGTATCCTGCTGCAAATTCCCGATGGTTTCTTCCGCGGGGTCACCGATTTCGAGCTGCCAGCCGAAGGGGACTATGCCATTGGCATGCTGTTTCTGCCTCGCAACGAGGCGAGCCGCACTGTCTGTGAAGAGACCATCGAGCAGTTGGTGGCTGCCGAGGGGCAGTCTGTTCTCGGCTGGCGTGATGTGCCGGTCAACAATTCGGACCTGGGCTACAGCGTCAAACCGACCGAGCCGGTGGTGCGCCAGATCTTTGTGACTCGTGGGGAGAACTGTGCCAATCAGGATGCCTTCGAGCGTAAACTCTTCGTGATCCGCAAGCAGATAGAGAACCGGATCCGGCGGGCGGAGCTGGAGGGCGGTAACGCTTTCTATTTTACCTCCTTCTCCTCCCGCACCCTGGTCTATAAGGGCATGTTGCTGGCCGATCAGGTGGGCGAATATTTCCTCGACCTGAACGACGAGCGCATGGTCACTGCCCTGGCCCTGGTGCATCAGCGCTTCTCCACCAACACCTTTCCGACCTGGGATCTGGCCCACCCCTTCCGCATGATCGCCCACAATGGAGAGATCAACACCTTGCGCGGCAACGTCAACTGGATGAGCGCGCGCAAGAACTCCATGGCTTCACAAATCCTCGGCGAGGATCTGGACAAGATTTGGCCGCTGATCCCTGAAGGCCAGTCCGACTCCGCCTGCTTCGATAATGCGCTGGAGCTGTTGGTGGCCGGCGGCTACTCCATGGCCCATGCCATGATGATGCTGATTCCGGAGGCTTGGGGCGGCAACAAGCTGATGGACAATGAGCGTCGCGCCTTCTACGAATACCATGCGGCACTGATGGAGCCCTGGGACGGTCCCGCCGCGGTGGCTTTCACCGACGGTCGCCAGATCGGCGCCACCCTCGACCGCAATGGTCTGCGCCCGGCCCGCTATCTGATCACCGAGGATGACCTGGTGGTGATGAGCTCGGAGATGGGCGTGCTCGACATACCCGAAGCGAAAATTGTCAAGAAATGGCGCCTGCAGCCCGGCAAGATGTTCCTCATCGATATGGAGCAGGGGCGTATCATCGACGATACCGAGATCAAATCCCAGCTGGCCTCCGCCAAACCTTATCGGGACTGGCTCATCCAGACCCAGATCCGGCTCGACGCCCTGCCCTCCGACGTGGCGCCCATGGCCCCTGACGAGGACGCTCTGCTGGATGCTCAGCAGGCCTTCGGCTACAGTCAGGAAGATATCAAGTTCCTGCTCACCCCAATGGTGCTGACCGGCCAGGAGGGGACAG
>JASFJY010000215.1:0-5877 GCA_050119415.1 Chromatiales bacterium
ACCACCCGGAACAGGAGGAGATGCCCTTCGCCATCGTGATGGGCGAACCCTATGCCACGCCGCCGACCGATCTCTACATCCCGCCGGATGCCCTGGAGGTCTTCCTTGACGCTTTCGAAGGCCCCCTGGATCTGCTGCTCTACCTGATTCGCCGGCAGAACCTGGATATTCTTGACATCCCTATTGCCGATATCACCGATCAATATATCCAGTATATCGAGATGATGAGCGATTTGCGCTTGGAGCTGGCGGCGGAGTATTTGGTGATGGCGGCGATGTTGGCGGAGATCAAATCCCGCATGCTGCTGCCTCGACCAAGCGCCGAAGAGGAGGAGGGCGAGGACCCGCGGGCCGAGCTGATCCGGCGCCTGCAGGAGTACGAACGCTACAAACAGGCAGCGGAGGATCTGGACGGCCTGGAACATATGAGCCGCGACACCTTTCAGTGTCACGCTGAGCTGGTGGAGCGCCAGGTGGAGGCGCGGGAGCCCGACGTGGACATGCGCGAGATCCTATTGGCCCTGAAGGATGTGCTGCACCGGGCCGACATGTTCACCAGCCACCGGGTGGAGAAGGAGGCTCTGTCGGTGCGCGAGCGAATGTCTTTAGTGCTGCAGCAGGTCAACAGCGATGGTTACACGCGCTTCACCGACCTGTTCGATGTCTCCGAAGGCCGCCTCGGCGTGGTGGTCACTTTCCTAGCGGTGTTGGAGCTGCTCAAGGGCTCCCTGCTGGAGCTGGTGCAGCCGGAGGCCTTCGCGCCCATCCACGTGAAGGCGGTCGGCGCCTAGGTTGAAGCGTCAGAGGTCGTTCAAATCATCATAGAAGGGCAGGGCGCCAGCCTATTCGCACCGAGCAAACCGACAGAGGACGGAATACACAATCCGCTATGACATCCGAAGAGAAACTGAAACAGATCGTCGAGGCCGCCCTGCTTGCGGCCGGCCGGCCCCTCAACCTGGATCAGCTGCAGGCTCTGTTCGAAGAGCGTGAGCTGCCGGAGAAGAAGGCGCTGCGCGAGGTGCTGGAGCGCCTGATGGAGGAGTACCAAGGGCGCGGCATCGAGGTGGTCGAGGTTGGCAGCGGTTTCCGTATCCAGGTGTGCGCCGGGCTCTCAGCCTGGGTCTCGCGCCTGTGGACCGAGCGTCCGCCGAAGTACTCCCGTGCCCTGTTGGAGACATTGGCCCTGATCGCCTACCGCCAGCCCATCACCCGCGGCGAGATCGAGGATATCCGCGGCGTCAGCGTCAGCAGCAACATCATCAAGACCCTCACCGAGCGTGAGTGGGTGCGGGTGGTAGGTCATCGTGACGTGCCCGGCAAGCCCGCCCTCTACGCCACCACCAAGGAGTTTCTCGATTACTTCAACCTGAAGAGCCTCAACGATCTACCGACCCTGGCCGAGATCCGCGATCTCGACTCCATCAACCGGGAGCTGGAGTTGAGCGATCCCGATAAGCAGGAGGCGAGCGCCCCGGAAGAGACCGGCGATGGCGATGCGGAAACCGACGACGAAGTGATCGCCGAGGATTCGCAGCTGCTGACTGACGAAGTCGAAGGGGAAGAGGCCTCGCAACAGGACCATCGACCCGAAGAGGAACGGCCGGAGAAGACTCAGGCCGCGGTCGAAGCGGCCGACAACGTAATCGAGCTGGAGACCGAATTGAAGAAGTCATCCCATGAATCGGAGTAAAGCCCCCGCAGGCGAACGCCTGCAGAAAGTACTAGCCAATGCGGGCATGGGTTCTCGGCGGGAGATCGAGGGCTGGATCAGCGCCGGCAAGGTGGAGGTCAACGGGGTTCTGGCGCAGCTGGGCCAGCGGGTGCTGTCTACTGACACGATCAAGGTCAACGGTTACAAGGTTTCGGTGAAACGCCTGGAGCCGCCGCAGCAGGAGGTGCTGGTCTACAACAAGCCCGAAGGCGAATTGGTGACCCGTCATGACCCGGAGGGCCGCCGCACCGTCTTTGACCGTCTGCCGAAGCTCAAGCACGGTCGCTGGGTTCCCGTCGGCCGGCTCGATATCAACTCAAGCGGCCTGCTGCTGTTGACCACCGACGGTGAACTCGCCAACCGGCTGATGCATCCCAGTCGTCAGGTAGAACGGGAGTATGCGGTCCGGGTCATGGGCACGGTCAGTGAGGAGCAGCTCGAACAGCTGGTCCACGGCGTCGAACTGGATGATGGGCCGGCGCGCTTCGAGGAGATCGTCGAGTCGGGTGGCGAGGGTATCAACCGCTGGTTCCACGTGGTGATCATGGAGGGGCGCCAACGCGAGGTGCGGCGTATGTGGGAGACGGTCGGGGCCAAGGTCAACCGTCTGAAGCGGGTGCGCTATGGCAGTGTGATGCTCGATTCGGCCCTCAAGGCCGGACGCTGGCGCTACCTCAGCAATGCCGAGATCGACGCGCTGAAGAAGAGCCTGGGGCTGATGTCGGAAAAGCGGCGCGGGACGCCTTCACGTTCAGGTGCGGGAGGGCCAAAGAAGCGTTCTGCCGCATCCAAGGCGGTGGGTCGTACGCGGCCAAGGGCGCGCGGCGGTAGGCACCGGTGAATCCCCGTCCTCTGACACTGCTTCCCCTTTTCCAACGGCTGTTCAAGCACTACGGCCCACAGCACTGGTGGCCCGCCGAGAGTCCCTTCGAGGTGATGGTCGGCGCGATCCTGACTCAGAACACGGCCTGGATCAACGTAGAACGGGCGATTGAAAATCTACGCCGGGCCGAGATACTGGAGCCCGTCGCCATCGCCGGGTTGGCGACCGAGCAATTGGCGCGGCATCTGCGTCCTTCCGGTTACTTCAACGTCAAGGCCAAACGGTTGCAGGCCTTGTGCCACTGGCTGCTGACGGAGCAGTCCCCTGAGTCGCTGGAGACCGAAACCTTGCGCCGGCGCCTGCTCTCGATCCACGGTATCGGTCCCGAGACCGCCGACGACATCCTGCTCTATGCCTACCAGCGCCCGGTGTTTGTCATCGACGCCTATACCCGGCGCCTCCTCTCCAGGCTGGGTTTGCTGGATGGGGGGCTCTCCTATGAGGCTTTGCGCGCTATCTTCGAGCAGGTGTTACCATCCGACGTGGCCCTCTTTAACGAATACCACGCCCTGATCGACCACCATGCCAAGCAGGTCTGTCGACCGAAGCCGACATGTGAGGCATGTTTTCTGCGTACGCGCTGCCCATGGCCGGCATGAGACGCTAAGCAGAGGCCCCGGATTCAGGCTTCGATTGGCATTCCCAAGAAAAGCGGAACTGGCACCGGATTCATTCGCTAATCCACGTATGAACGACGCTCCCGCAGCGATCATCGTGTTCCCTGATGAACATTCGGGCCGAATTGAAAAGTCGATTCAGGCCGCGCCAACCACTCGATTGCGACCTTCCTGCTTGGCCCGATAGAGGGCGTTATCGGCGCGCGTGAAGAGCTGATCGGGGGATTCCTTATGCTGCAGCACGGCGACACCAAGGCTGAGGGTAACCCTCACACTCTTTAACGCTTCAATGTGTAGATTCTCCACGTTTTGCCGGATACGCTCTGCCAGCAGCCGGGCGCCCATCTCGTCGGTGCCGTTGAGTACGATGGCGAACTCCTCGCCTCCGTAGCGGTAGAGGGCATCACTGGAACGGATAGTGTTTTCCACGCATTGTGCCACCTTGCGCAGCACGTCGTCGCCGATGATATGGCCGTAGTTATCGTTGATGCGTTTGAAATAGTCGATATCGAGCACGATCAGCGAAAGCTCGCTCTGTTTACGGCGGCTGTACTCGATATCACGGGTGAAGTTGCTGTCGAAGGCGGTGCGGTTCTTGACCCCGGTCATGGAGTCGAAGAAGGCGGAGTGGATCGCCGCCCGATAGAGCAGGGCGTTACGCAAGGGGTAGAGCAAGGCGGCCAGCATGTTTTCGATTTGATCAACCTCTGACTTACGGAATCTGCGTCCACGGGTGACCTCTATCTTGCCAAGCTCTGTTTCCATCACCTTCAGGTTGTAACTGAGCTTGTTCCTGCCCCCCAGGCGACCGTATTTAAGCTTCAAATCCGCCTCGGGTGTCGTGTAAATGACGGTGTCGTAGTCGAACTGTGCCTCAATGACCTGGGCAAACAGCTCCAGCAGGCCCTCCAGGTCGAGGGTGGTTTGAAGCTTGCCGCTGAGTTCCATGATGAGGCCCAGCGTGCCGTTGTCACTCAGTATGTGGACGTTGGGGTCTGATAACACGACGCCGGTTTTTAGTACGGTTTCTTGCGGTATGCTTTGGAAACTGCTCATGCTCTCGACTCACTTAAACGGGATTGTTGTATGAAAATTAGCCAAATGTGTGCCAAAAATAAAAACACCCTAATTATCAATAAGTAAGGGAGGCTTCGTTGGGGCAGTGACAAATTAATGACGGATTGAGAGAAAAAATGCTAGGAAAATCATTCCTTTTTTGGCGAAACCTCAACATCGTCATAGGATGCCTGGCTGAACCAAAGCGCTGTGCCAAACTCTATCAGTCAAGAGATACACGCCTAAGAAATTATAGGAGATGGGCATGAAGCGACTGAGCGGTCTGCTCATTGTGATGGCACTCCTGGGTCCCCTGCAGGCGGCGGAGAGTGAAGAGGGATTGACGAACGGCCTGGTCAATCCGGGATTTCACGAGAAACCCGCCTGGTTCAAGCACTCCTTTCTCGACCTGCGGGAAGATGCGCGGGAGGCAGCGGCGGAAGGCAAGCGGGTGATGCTCTTTTTCCACCAGGATGGTTGTCCCTACTGCGCCAAGCTGCTGAACGAGAACTTCACCCTGAAGCCGATAGTTGACAAGACAATAGCGGGTTTTCAGGTGATCGCCATCAACATCTGGGGCGACAACGAGGTCACTGACATTGATGGCGAGGTCACCACCGAGAAGCAGCTGGCGGAGAAACTGAAGGTGATGTACACCCCGACCCTGCTGTTTCTCGACGAACATGGCCGCAGGGTGTTGCGGGTGAACGGTTATTACCCGCCCCACAAATTTAGCGCCGCCCTCGACTATGTAGCGACTAAACAGGAGAGCAAACAGAGTTTCCGTGACTTTGTCGCCAGCCGACAGCCCGTGCCCGCCAGCGGCAAACTGCACCGTGAGGAGCACTATCTGCACCCCCCCTTCGATCTGCAGCGAGCGGCAACCTCCGGCAAACCACTGCTGGTGCTGATGGAGATGAAGCAGTGTCCCCCCTGCGATGAACTACACCAGGATATCCTCAAGCGGGAGACGATCCGGCGTACCCTGGAGCAGTTCGACGTGGCCTTACTCGATATCTGGTCGTCCGATCCTGTCGTTACTCCCGGCGGTGAGACCCTCGCGTCGACCGAATGGGCAGCCGCCCTCAAGGTTAACTACGCTCCCAGCATGCTCTTTTTCGACGCCCGGGGCAGGGAGGTCTTTCGCACCGAGGCCTATCTGCGGGGTTTCCACATCCAAGCTGCGATGGAGTATGTGCTATCAGGGAGCTATCATGAGCAGCCCAATTTTCAGCGTTTCGTCCAGTCCCTGGCGGATGAGCTGGAGTCAAAAGGGGTGCACATCGACCTGATGGAGTAATTCGGGTAAAAATTGGTCACAGAGCGGCCTATTGGGGTTCACTCAGGGGATAAACTAGGGTAGTATTGCGCGTTCAAAATTTCCGGGTCGTTAGCTCAGTCGGTAGAGCATCTGACTTTTAATCAGGTGGTCGCAGGTTCGATCCCTGCACGACCCACCAATTTTCAATGACTTACGAGCATTTTGAATAGGGGCCTGTACTATAAAGGACAGGTTGTACTATTCAATTCCTCTTTCAACACTTGAAAACCGGATCAACAGCTCCGATTGATCAACGATAAGCAGATGGAGACTGTTGCGTAAGCGG
>JASFJY010000216.1:0-5845 GCA_050119415.1 Chromatiales bacterium
CAGGCGCTCCCATTCAAAGGGTATCGTGCGATAATCTATCACTTTTAAGGAAAGTTACCTTGTCCCCTAGCCGCAGAAATTCTTCCATGACAGAACCCGAATGGGGCGACTGGCGCAGCCAGCGCCTGCGTGAACTGCCTGTGGGGCTGTCGGACTGGCTGCTGGA
Source organism: Chromatiales bacterium (assembly GCA_050119415.1). Taxonomy (GTDB): domain Bacteria; phylum Pseudomonadota; class Gammaproteobacteria; order Chromatiales; family Chromatiaceae; genus Thiodiazotropha. Next base: position 167 of record JASFJY010000216.1, read on the forward strand.
GTCGGGCTCACTGACCCGCAAGGTAATCCAGGCCTGCGGCCAGAGCTGCTTCCGGGTCCGCCTGTTGCACCAGGGTTGGGGTGCGCCGCTGACCAGCGAACGCCGGCTGTTGCGGAGCCGACCTGGGGTGATCACACTGATTCGCGAGGTGGAGCTGCTCTGTGACGAGGTGCCCTGGGTGTTCGCCCGCACCCTGATCCCGGCCACCAGCCTGCGGCGCTCCGTCAGGCGTCTGGCCCTGTTGGGGGAGCGCCCCCTTGGCGCGGTGCTCTTCAGTGATCCGAAGGTCCATCGCGGCGTGACCCAGTTCGCCCGGCTGCAGGCGAGACACCCTCTGTTTCTGGCCGCCTGCGCTCATGTTGCTCCCACACCGGAGACGCTCTGGGGACGGCGTACCCTGTTCACCTTTTCGGAGCGGCCGCTATTGGTCAACGAGATCTTTCTGCCGGGGATTCCGCGGCGCAGGAGTATGCGATGAACGAGTCACCACAGATCGAACTGCATCCCGCAGGAAAAGGCGGGATTTCCTGGCTGGAACGTTTGCGCCGCTACGTCCTGCTGGTACGCCTGCATCGTCCCATCGGCATATTACTGCTGCTCTGGCCCACTATGTGGGCCCTCTGGCTGGCGGGAGAGGGGCAACCGCCCTGGGGGATCGTGCTGGTCTTCATGAGCGGGGTGGCGCTGATGCGTTCGGCCGGCTGCGCCATCAACGACTATGCGGATCGCGACATCGACGGCAGCGTGGCGCGCACCAAAACCCGACCCATTGCCATGGGGTTGGTAAGCCCGAATGAGGCGATCGGGGTCTTCCTCGCCCTGTCGCTGCTGGCCGCCACCCTGTTGATCTTCCTCAACTGGCCGACCCGTCTGCTGTCGCTGGTGGCATTGGTACTGGCCGTGATCTATCCGTTCATGAAACGGTTCACCCATCTGCCCCAGGTGATACTCGGCGCCGCCTTCGGCTGGGCCGTGCCGATGGTCTTCATGGCGCTGAACGAAACCATTCCCCCCATGGCCTGGCTGCTCTTCGTTGCCACCCTGATCTGGGCCCTGATCTACGACACGCAGTACGCCATGGTGGACCGGGAGGACGATCTGAAGATCGGCGTGAAATCGAGCGCCATACTCTTCGGGCGCTACGATAACCCGATTGTCGGCCTGCTGCAGATCGTAATGCTGGGACTGCTGTTCTGGGTCGGCCGCATGGCGGGTCTGGGGTGGTTCTACCATCTGGGCTTACTGGGCGGCGCCGGACTCTTCGTCTATCAACAGTGGCTGACCCGTGAGCGACAGCCCAAGGCCTGCTTCGACGCCTTTCTCAACAACAACCTCTTCGGCCTGGTGATATTTCTCGGGCTCGTGTTCGACTATCTGATCCGGCTCTGAGCGCCCGCGCTCTCGCGCGACATATTTGCTTGCCGGATCAAAATATATCAACCCGGTTGAATTAGGAGATTTAAACGAGTCATAGTGAACCGCATCGGGCGCACGGATATTTAGAAGAACGATAAGCGCTTAAGCCCGAATGTTTCATCCGGGAACGCGATGATCGCATCAGCCGCTGGATACTCTGGATCACGCTGGCAGAGATGGCGCTGGTTTTTGTGTTAATCGCCATCCTGGTGATTGAACAGAAACCGGCTGTCGGCATCGGTTGTGTTGCCCGAGGTCATCTAACGGGAATTCTCAAGACCGCCGTCTCCGGCGGCAGACAGACTTTTTCATTGCATGCTTGCAGGCGCACTCCCAGGGACAGGGGAGAATGGGTTGCAGTGGCGGCGGTTGGCCTCACCGATGCCTCCAGCCGGACGAGCCCCGAATAAAGCGACACGGGATTCTTTTGAAACGCAAGATATTGCTGTTCGCCTTCGGGATAGGCCACAGGACCCAACTCCCAGCCGCTGGCGCCATTCGCCAGGTGGAGCTGGGTGGCGATCAGTTGATCATTTCCCGGTTGATCGCTGTTGATGTGCCAGCCCGAGGGGATATCAAGGGTGACGGTCAGGCGCATCGACTGCGCTGTGTGAGGCGACACTTTGCCGTTCAATCGAATGCCCCCTTGAGCGGCATAGGCGTGTGACCTTAGTTCGCCCTCCCGATGGCTGGTGATGGCGCTGAGCATATAGCTGTGGCCATGAGGTTGACGCGCAAGCGTCGCGGCGAAGCGCTTGATCAGTGCTTCTGTCTGTTGCTGATAGGTCAGATTGCCGGTGCGTCGCCAGAGTCCTTGCAGCACCCGCAGTGCCACTGAAGTACCGGAGGGGATGGCGTCATCGCTGCCGTCATCCTTAGGTCGGCCCATGGCGGTGATGCCGGCCTGCGTCTCGTTCAAGTAGAAGCCGCCTCCCTTCCGGTCGAGAAAACGCTCCAGTAGTGCGTCAGCCAGTTCGCCGGCACGCTCCAGCCAGTGTCGTTCGCCGGCGAGGTCGTAGAGGGCGAGCAATGCCTCGGCGAAATAGGCATAGTCCTCCAGTGTTGCCTCGACCGAGGAGCGGCCGTCGAGGTGGACGCGCCAGAACTGGCCAGGGCCGCGGCGGTTCTGCCGCCAGAGAAACTCGGCGGCCGCTTGCGCCGCCTGGCGATAGGTGTCTGAGTCGAGCAGGTCGGCGGCCTCGGCGAAGGCGGTGATCATCATGCCGTTCCAGGCGGTGACCCGCTTGTCGTCGCGCAGTGGCGCTATCCGCTGGTTGCGCACCCGCAGCAGTATGCCGTTGATCCGGTCGAGCCGTTGACGCAGCTCGTCGAGGTCCATTTTTTGTTGTGCCGCATGGTCCTCCAGGCTGCGTTCGAGATGGAGGATGCTGCGGCCCTCGAAGTTGCCGAGGCGGGAGACGGAATAGAGGGATTTAGCCAATTCCGCATCCTCGGGCGTTAGCGCGTCGCGGATTTCACGCAGGGTCCAGGTGAAAAAAAGCCCCTCCTCGCCCTCGCTGTCGGCATCGGTGGCGGAGTAGAACCCCCCTTGCGGCGCGGTCATCTCGCGCAATACGTAATCGAGGGTCTGGATTGCCACCCGACGGTAGCGCTCGCGGCCGGTTAGCCGCCAGGCGCCGAGGTAGACGCGGCTGAGGTGGGCCTGGTTGTAGAGCATCTTCTCGAAGTGGGGCACCAGCCATTCGTAGTCGGTGGCGTAGCGGTGGAAGCCGCCGCCGACCTGGTCGTAGATGCCGCCATGCATCATGTGGTCGAGGGTTGTCGTCAGCATTTCCAGGGCCTTGGCGTCGTTCCGCCGCTCCGCCTGATCCAGCAGTAGGAAGAGCAAGGGTTCGTGGGGGAATTTCGGTGCCTGGCCAAAGCCGCCCTGCAGTTCGTCGAAGATCTGGGCCATGGTCGAGACCGCGACGCTGACGAGGGCCGGGTCGAAGTTTTGTGAGCCGTCGCTGAGCCGGTTGTTCTGCGCCACCGCATCGGCGACACGGCTGGCTTGGGCCTCTACCTCCTGGCGCTGCTCCACCCACACTTTGGCTACCTGCTTGAGCAGGCTGGAGAACTGCTCGGGCCGGTAGTAGGTGCCGCCAAAGAAGGGCTTGCCTTCTGGGGTCAGGAACGATGACATGGGCCAGCCGCCATGTCCGGCCAGCAGCATCACCGCGCTCATGTAGATCTGGTCCACGTCGGGGTGACTCTCCCGGTCGACTTTGATGGCAATAAAGTGCTCTTTAAGGATGGCGGCGATAGTCGGGTCCTCGAAGCTTTCACGTTCCATGACGTGGCACCAGTGGCAGGTGGAGTAGCCGATGGAGAGGAATATCGGTTTGCTCTCCTGTTTGGCCCGCTCGAAGGCCTCGTCGCTCCAGGGGTGCCAGTCGACTGGATTGTGGGCGTGTTGCAGCAGGTAGGGGGAGTCCTCCAGGATCAGGCGGTTGATGTACTTAGGCGTGCCGTCCTCGTTGAAGTGCTCGGTGCGCGGGCGGTAGCCGGCGCCTTTGGCAAGGTAGGCCTGATTTAGTTTTTCCTGAAGTTGCATGGATTTCTCTATAGCTGTGTAGTAAGGTTCGGCCAGAATCGGCATAGCGGTGACGAGCCAGACGAATAGGGACAGAAGTTTCTCGTGCATCTGATTCATCCATGCGGGCGGCCCTCTGCCCGCAGTTGGCGAGTCTCCCCGTCAGATCAGGGTCAGGCATCGTTCAAGCAACCATGTTGAACGGATTGACTTTATCGTTGTCTCCAGGGTTGACAGACCCGCGTCAATCCTGAATATGGGGGCCATAGCACAATTCTGGCAGCTGCATTACCGGGGAAAAACATTCAGGCAGTCTGGAAATCCGAGAAGGCTGTGGCAGAATGATGTGTCTATGTATGATAAATACACGGCCCAAATCCTCACCCCTTTACTCTGGCTCCTTCTGGCTGCCGGTCTGCTCGGCATGATCTGTGCCGCCTCTTACGACGAGGCGATGTCAATCCTGGCGGATGGCGAATACCGGGCTGCCAACAGGGTTTTCAAGCGCTTGGCGCTGGAGGGCCACCCAGAGGCTCAGTATCAGCTCGGCATGCTTTTGCTTCTCGGAAAGGGTGTTGATATGGATGTGGAACAGGGCATCGAGTGGTTGAAGCGTGCCACCGACAACGGTTCCTACCTGGCGGCCAACGAGCTGGGGCGGAGCTACATCTTGGGGCGTGGTGTTGCGCCGGACGAGGAGGGGGCGAAAAAGTGGTTGGAACGGGCAAGCCAACTTGCCGAACAGCAACCAGACGATGCAGAAGAAGATTGTGAATGAACAGCCGTCACATTTGAATCGGACTGACTGAACGGAGCCGTCACCATCGATGATGAAGTTCAGTGATTTCGGGTTCAAGGAAAACCCCTTCGCCATTACCCCTGATCCCCGCTACCTCTATCTCAGCCGGGGCCACGAGGAGAGCCTTGCGCATCTGATTTATGGCACCGGTCCCAATGGCGGATTTGTGCTGCTTACCGGCGAGGTGGGTACCGGCAAGACCCTGCTGGTCCGCAGTCTGTTGGCACAGCAGCTGAGCCATGTGGATCTCGCCCTGGTGCTCAATCCCCGGCTCTCCCGCCGCGAATTCATCGCCACCATCTGTGACGAGCTGGGCGTCAAATACCCGGGTCCCCCCTATTCCCTCAAGAAGCTGATCGATGTGCTCACCCGACATCTGCTCAAGACCCACAGTGAGGGCCGCCATACCGTACTGCTGGTGGACGAGGCACAGAATCTCAGCCCCCGGGTGTTGGAGACGGTACGACTGCTGACCAACCTGGAGACGACACGTCACAAACTGCTGCGCATAATCCTGGTTGGGCAGCCGGAGCTGCTGCAGATGCTGTCCACCAAGGAGTTGCGGCAGGTCGACCAGCGGATCACCGCCCGCTACCATCTGAAGCCCCTGGAAAGGCAGGAGACCGCCCGCTATATCACTCACCGACTGGCGGTGGCGGGCATCCGGGAGGATCTTTTTACGGCGGGCGCATTACGTTTGATTCACCGTTTTACCGGCGGCATACCGCGCATGATCAACACCCTTTGCGAGCGGTCGCTGCTGGCCATTTTCTCCCGTGGCGGGCAGCGGGCCGGTATCACCCTGGTCTGGAAGGCATGGCGGGAGGTCCGGGGGGTCACGCACCGCTGGTTCATTTGGGGATGGTCGGCGCTTGCGGTGTTGTTGGCGGTTGTCGGTTTGATCGCCTACCTGCAATGGACTGGGTTGCTG
>JASFJY010000217.1:0-5845 GCA_050119415.1 Chromatiales bacterium
CAACGGGATGCTCCAACGGGTCGAAGTCGAGAAAACGCGCCCGTTCGCCATAGAGAATGGCGCCGGTGGTGACCATCTCCGTGTAGAGCTGGGTATGGCGGCTGATCAGGCGCAGGAAGTAACGACAATAGCGGTCGGTCCAATCCAGCATGGGGGCGATGCTGAGTCTGCGGTCGATCATGGGCTTGATGGTGATGGCTGGGAAGCGGGCATGCTAACGGTTATTGGTCGGCGAGCCAAACCTGAGCAAATGGTTGCGCTGACGGGTGTAGGGTGTGTGCCCCCTCTCCGTGCTCTGCAAGCGGCTGATCAGCGCCTATCGCGTTCCCGGATGAAGTATTCGGGTTGGCCGGTCTATTCTTTCTCAGACACTGGCATAGGCAACACCCCCTGCCACATGCAGTCGATCAGCTCTTCGTAGTGGTTGATCAGGGGTTCCTCGATCACCCCGTCGAGGCGTAGATGGATCATGCGCACGGCACCGCCGAAGATGGTGGCGGCCATGACCCAGGGTTCGCCTTGGCGAATCTCGCCTGCCTCCATGCCCTTCTCCACGATCGAGCGCGTCCCCCTGAAGGGGAGGGAGCAGTAGACCGGGGGCTCGTCCGGCAGGAATTCCCGATGCTTGGCGTGCAGCATGAAAGAGATGATGTTGCGCCGCGTCTCGGTATATTCAAACAACAGGCGAATGATTTTATTGCAGCGCTGCCGGTAGCCGAGGTCCTCGGCGATGATATCCTCGACCATCTCCTCGAACTGCTTCAACAGGTGGTGGTAGATAGCCTTGGCGATACCTTGCTTGCCGCCGAAGTGGTTGTAGATGGAACCGATGCTAACGTTGGCCTGCTTCTGAACATCATGTACCGAGACGTTATGAAAACCCCGTTCGACGAACAGATCGAGCGCGGCTGTCATGATGCGGCAGTTGACGGCATCGTTGTTGGGGGTGCTCATCTTCAGGTAGGGCATGCAGACTCCCTGTTAGGGCGTATTATGTGTACCTTCACACGCTCCTCCAAAGGGTCGTGGATCGATTGGTTCACTGCTTGGATGGCTGGCTCCTTTTCCAGGCCGATTGGAGGCCCTCCTAGGTATTTCATCCCGCTCGCTCCTGAGTTCAAGTTAAGCAGCTTTGCTGGTCAGCAATTATACAAAGCGTCGTGAGAAATGTGACGGGAATGGGCGTTCATTTTCGCGTTTTGTTATGCCTGCATTGATTACTGTGAACCCAGGCTCATAAGGGTTGAGACGGGGTGCAACGGTAGGGCTGTAGTGAGTACGCGGTGGCAGTAGAAAAAGGCTCTATCCAAATCCACATCTGAACGACAATCCTGGCGCGATTGTCACGTTGCGGATGAAACAGTTGAGTTAGCCGCCTGCCGACAAGTGGTTGTTGGGTTCTGGTACTGAGTTCTCAATTTTCGATTTCGCGAAAAAAGGCTAGATTGACAGCAATGAACATTCGTTCTAGTCTTTCTATTGTCTTTTACCGATCCGCTTGTCCGCTAAGCGACCTGGGAGACTCGGCAGGGGTAAAGGCTGTGTTGAGCCAACCCGTGTTGTGTATGACCGGCTTGGCATGTGATGACGACGCCTTGTTGCTGCAGTTACTGGCGCTGTTGCCACGCGAGGGTTGGCAAACAGGTGCTCATCGAATTGGGAATTATATTTGGCAAAGCTTGGGAGATACGACATTAAGCAAGAGACGTTGTAGTCTGAATAGGACCTGTATAGAACGGGTTTTGACCATAGCGTTGAGGCATTCAGCGAGATTCGTGCAAAGCTAAGACCTCGTTGCCGCCTCGATTTGGAACTATTGAGCAATCACGTCACAGTTCTTGCGATTGAAACATGCTCCATCAGGCCCCTGCTTCAGGCTGTCCTGCAGCCACAGGGGTTTTTTTTTGCCCGCGTGAGTAGGAGGGTTAACAGGCCCTGGTTCCGCATCACCAAAGGGTTTGCGCAGCGTTGTGTCCCGGATCTGCTGCAGAGGTGTTCGCTCATCGAGGATTGTCGCGGGCAGAAAAGCTATTTGGCTTGAACTGCGGCCACATAGAGCGATTCTGAACAGGCGAGGCCACGCAAGCGCGAGGGGCGTGCTCTGCAAGCTGGAGACATCGGTGTATGGATCTATACTTAATATGACTGAGTGGGTGAAAGGCGACAAGCAACCAGGCGAGGAGTCGATACCGGGGTCGGGCTAGTTCATCGCTCGTCGATGGTATTCATCGGAGGGATCCATGAAGATCAAGGACCATATCGATACCGACGGTCGGTCATTCAAAGAGCAGAAACAGGATGAACTGATCCACATCCGAAGAGCCAGGGTGGCGATGGGGTATGAGCCTCAGGCGGACGAATCAAGGTTTGTCGGAGTTGCCGGCAAAAATACCTCAAGGAAGGAGATCGCTATTTACATCATCGCTGCTATTGCGGCGATTCTCTTCCTCGTCTTCTCCATTCTGGCCGGTTAGGAAACACGGCATGTGTTGTCGCGTTCCCATGATAGGCATATGGTTGCCGGGTATTGGTCGATCAGCTTCCTTTTGGTCACTTATGCCCTTTTCAGCGGTTTGTTATTGGGCTGCCTGCCACAGCAACTTCCCTCTCTATGTGGTTGCTGGGTGTCCACATTCCGGAGCAGTGTCAATTAACAAGACTCCATCGGTTCATGGAGAAGTGAGTTTAGGATGAAAAGTAGCGCCGACTTTCTCAGAGAGTTAAGAGATGAAATAGAGGCCACGCAAGTTCGTAGGGCCTCCTATGTGAAGGCGAAGCTTGCATTTGTGGTAAGCCTGATAGGTGTCGGCAGTGTTTCTATAGGCGCTACTAAAACTGTGATTCTTCTCTACCTGGTTCCCTTTGTGGCATACATTTTCGATATGTATGTGCTTGGTGAAGATTATGGGATTCGCAGAGCGGGAAGGTTTATACAGTTTTACCCAGAGAGTCCTATGGCGGAGGTGCTTTGGGAGAGGACGGTCAGCAATTATCGCGATCCCTTTACAAAAGCGGCTGGCTATGGCTCGTCTGTACTGGTGTTGGCTATTGCTGCGTCTCTGTTGTACAAATACAGTGCTGATAAAACCTATTGGTTGTGGCTGATTGCTAACATCATTGTATTGCGTGTTGTCTGGGAGTATGGGCGGCACGTTGATCGGAAGGTGGAAGCATTTCACGAAGCGCTTGGAAAGCAGGAAAAAATAATCAAACAACAAGGCTTCATTGATAACGATAAAGGCGGATAGTGTGCCGCTTAGATATGAAGTTGCCTATTGCATGTCAAGACGAACCAGGAAGGTGAATTACCATGACTAAGAAAATACTCTACGATACAGCCTCGGATCTTGGGAGAGCTAAGGTCTTGCCGGAACCGCCAACGTATGTGCCTTCTGCGAATTGGCAAGCGTTTCCAGGTTTTTCCTTTCTCTTTGAAAACCCTGGATACACCTTGGAGAAACATGGAACCCATGAGGTTTTGAGAATTGGCGAAGACCAGCTTAGGGATATTGATCTATATGTGAAAATTGATGATGCGGTCAATAGTATTGATTCAGAAACCTTGGCCCAACGGTTTCTTTTCTTCGTGCTGCCATCAAGTACATATCATGTGACGGTTTGGGATGGCGTGAATAAGGGAAATATGGAAAGGCTGGGCCCGGATGGCAAGCGACAGTTCGAGGAATATTTTGCGAATGGAATAGAGGGTGTGGTGCGAAGTTGGCCGCCCTTCAGCGAGTGTTCCGGTTATACGGGAGCCTTTGACGGCATTGAGCGAATCCGGCTCCGCTATCGGGGGCTTAGGGCGCGCGGTTCAACTGTGTTGGTAGTTGAGCTGGAGGTCGACCCGGATGATCAGCAGGGCTTGGAAGTTCTTAAGGAAATACAGTTGCGCAGGCAGAGGCTTGATGAAACATTCGCGAATTTTGGAAAGCCTGAGAACTACCTGCTTCGGCCCCATGTCGCTATTGGCTATTTTGCTGATTCGAATCTAGGAACTGGCGCATTGTTTCAGTATATGGATGCATGGATGGCTGAGTTTGATCGCATACTAAGGGGAAGCACAATCGAGTTTAGCGATATTAGTCTTTATGCCTTCATGGATATGGTTACTTATTTTAGGCCGTTGCGGATATAGTTGGGGTTGATATGTCAATAGTTCGTCCAATTGTTATCTATCCGTTTCGCCATCCGGAAAACACAAAACATCTTAATGCACTGTACTGGTCACTTGACCAGAAGTGCAAGGCAGATCCTCGATATGATGCTCCAACTACTGTGATTAATCGGCAGACATTTTATAGGAGTCGCAATAATAAGAGCTTCACTGATATTTATCAGTCCGTAAAACAACAGTCATCTTCTATCGTGGATGCATGGTGTGTAGATACATGTCAAATGTGGCTGGCTGGTTTTGGCAGTACCTTTGATCGCGCAATTGATGCCAGCGAAGAAATTGAAGAGGAAGATATTTTCTGGCTGATACCCGGTGATTTTGATTACGCCTCTGATAAGGGGCAAGAGGTCCTGAAAAATATGTATTTGATTCCTGAGTCTATCATGACAGATTCAGAGTTCTGTATCGGGCAGCTGGAAATGCACCCGAACAGCTCAAAACATCTCATTGATACCTATGGAACCTATGGCTTGCTGTTTAATTGGTTTCCAGCAGAAGCGTATGAGATGCGGAAAATAGGTATCATTCGGCCTCGCTCCGAGTTTTTTGCAATACATCATCGGTTTCTTCGTGGGGCTTTGATCGATCATAGGTGGTTTGCGTACGAACAAACGATTGCATTGTTACTACAGGCTGGCGATCGTAGAATGTCAACTGTGTCTCTGGGCGGTATTACTGATCCGAGTGAATCAAGAGATAGTTTGACTGGCGCACTTCAGCAGATCGAAAGAACCGAACGTGTACTCAAGGTGGCTTGGAGAGACAAAAAAATGCGAGATCGAGCGAATGATTGGGTAAAGGATTTCCGGATTCTGGAGGAGCGCTCTAAAGAGATCATTGGGGCCGCCATAACCATTTTAAATAATTCGCTTACTCACTGCTGACACGTAAACTTCGACTGATTCAAAAACAATAATTACTCGAATAAAATCTGTAAGAATGGCATTGCTCTAGCAGAATGGGTTGGATTGTCGAGCCGACAAATACGGCCTGTGTGTTTTTCATCCCTTTGGAAGCAGCAGATTTATGATCAATTCGTTTTGTTGCTGTGCGCTGTAGCCCCACTCCCTGGGTGCCCCCTTCTGCGACATCTGCACCGGCCGCATGATAATCCCCTTATCAGCGGGGACTTCTCCTAGCTCACTATCGTTTCCCAGCCTCAAGCTACCGCTGTTGATCGATGAGGTGGGAGGTGTTGTCGTGGCCGACGAGGCCTGCTCGGCCAATCGCATGCTCTACGTGGAGAACGATTGCAGCGCCTACAATCAGTGTCTGCTCTCCATCCGAATTGAGGCTTTCCTGGAGTCGATCAAGGCGCGCAAAAGAATACAGGCGAAAGGGTGAACGCTTCGGCTTAACCCGTTTCACCATCTCCATGAAGTTTCTCTGCTAAAATGCATGTGCAGTTCATTCTTTAATATGATGGGCCGTCTGCCACTTCCAACACACGGGATCATTACGGCAAAAAAACAGTGTGCTGGTCAGAAAAACTTTCATAGATAGGATGATAAGAGTTCTGCAGACTGCGAATCGAACATCAGCGTATCCGCCATGAGGGTTACCTGGGGCACCTTTGGCGCCTGTGTTGCAATTACGGTTGCCATTAGGCCCTGGTAAGGACCGGTGGGGGCCAATGTCTATAGGACAAATAGCTGGAGGCAAATAGCC
>JASFJY010000218.1:0-5837 GCA_050119415.1 Chromatiales bacterium
ATTAGCGACCTGATTCCGCAGAATCCTGGAAGACACAGTGACCGTGGATTCCCGGATTCCCAGCCAGCCACCGCCCATAGCGGCGTCGGATTGTCTGTGCCGCTGAGCCGGATCCCGATAGCCTGCCGACCCTCCTCCGTCGCATCGGAGGCGGGCCAGGCAGATGGCCTAGCCCAGACGGAAATCCTGGATCGTCTTCACGCCTCGGTCGGTATGAATTTCAAGGCCACGCCGTTGTTGCAGTAGCGCAGACCTGTGGGTTGTGGACCGTCCTCGAAGAGATGACCGTGATGACCGCCGCACTTGGCGCAGTGGTACTCAGTGCGGGGCCAGACCAACTTGAAGTCTCGCTTGGTCTCGAAGGCGTTGGGCAGGGTGGTGTAGAAACTGGGCCAACCGGTGCCGCTCTCGTACTTCATGGAGGCATCAAACAGAGGGTGGTCGCAGCCGGCACAGGCATAGGTTCCGGCACGCTTCTCCTTCAGCAGGGGACTGCTGCCGGCACGCTCGGTGCCCTCCTCGCGCAATACATGGTATTGCTCAGGGGTCAGTCGCTCACGCCACTCGGCGTCACTCAGATCGAGCTTTTCAATCTGTGTCATGGTCGAATCCTGTCTGGCAAAAACCCTTTGGCCGATCACCGGAGCGAGTGCCGCGGCGCCTAAGAATTTAATTAAGCTTCTACGTTGCATGGACTTCTCCGCCTGGTTGCAAAGTGTGACAGCAATGGAAGCGAATTTTCGCCCTACGCTTATTGGCGTTTTACGCACTCTCCATCACCTGGCTTCAGGTTAGCCGAACGGCATCCCCGCGAAATCACAAAAAGATCACAGGCCGATCACAACTAACCCGTGGGCAGGGTGAAATAGAAACGGGCACCCCCCTCGGGATGGTTGTCCGCAACGATCTTACCACCCTGTAGCTCAACCATGCGCCGGGCGATAGCCAGGCCAAGGCCCGCATGCCCCGATCCGCTCTGCGCTTTGTGGCTGCGATAGAATGGTTCGAAAATATGAGCCAGATCGTCGCTGGAGATACCACTGCCGTTGTCCCTGACCGAAACCCTGACCTCCCTCTGCGACAAAGGCTCTATACCAAGCCAAATGCCACCTCCCTCGGGTAGATGGTCGAGGGCATTGGAGATCAGGTTGTCCAATACCCGCTCTGTGAGGGCGAAGTCCGCCATGACAAAGAGTGGTTCAGCGGGCGGCTTCATGTCGAGGCTGACATGAGCCTGCTTGGCACGCAATTGAAACTTCTGCAGTACATCCTGCACCAGTTCGGCGATCGCCATCGGCTCGCAGCTGGGCTGGGTCTCACGCGCCTCCAGCTGGGCCAACTCGAAGAGGTCCTCCACCATCTGTTTGAGCCGTTCACTCTGGCCCAGGGCGATGCTCAGATACTCCTGCTGGCGCCCGGACTCCAGCGCCGGCTGCTTCATATCGAGGGTCTCCAGATAACCGTGCAGCACCGCCAGCGGTGTGCGCAGGTCGTGGGAGACCTGGGCCACTAGCGCACGACGCAGGCGATCCTGTTCTTTGAGTTGTCCCCACTGCTCGATGATGCGGCTTGCCATCTCGTCGAAGGTCGCTCCCAGTCGATCCACTTCGTCACCACCGGCAGGTGCCTTGATGAGGAAGGGTTCATGTTGGGTAAAGTCGCTCTTTTGAAAGACCGACATCACCGTGGAGAGCCGTTGCAGACGGCGGGTCAGCCAATGGAACAGCAGCAGACCGCTAAGTAGGCCGAAACCGAGACTGATAGCCGCCGCCGTGGCACTCAGCTTGAAGGCATAGCTCTCCTGTACCGCCTGCTCGGCGTTGTCGTACTCCTCGCCGCGCAGCACCACATAGAGATATCCGGCCGACATGTCACCGGCGGGCACCGGTGTGACGGAAAAGGCCTTGCGCCGTTCGTGGGAACGCGGATCGTCACCCAGCAGCGGAAATCCCTCACCACGCAGAAACGCCCTGATCGGCGCCATGTCAACCCGCTCCCGCTTAACCCTGCCGGGATCGGCCGAGTAAGCAAGGATCTTGCCGTGCTTGTCCAATAGGTAGATTTCGATGCTCGGATTGATATCCATGTAGGCGCTGAAGGTGGACTTCAGGGCCTTGTCATTCATCTCGCCATTGATCACCAGTCCCCGATCCGACACGATGCGCTGCGCCAGGTCGCGATTGAAGTGTTGGGTTATCTCCTGAAGGTAGCGCTCGGTCAGGGTGCTGGAGATGAGAATATACAGCAACCCGGTGACTAGGAAGAGACCGATCAAGGCCAGGGAGAGGCGGGCATAGAGCGTATGAAACATTTTTCAAGCTCTCAGCGAACCAGCAGGTGGCCGCAGCATGTTGAATGGTCTTAGGGCTTGTCGCTTAATTTGTACCCCACCCCCCAAACCGTCAACACATAGCGGGGATCGGCCGGGTTCGCTTCGATTTTAGCCCGCAGGCGGTTGATATGGGAGTTGACGGTATGCTCATAGCCGTCGTGGTTGTAGCCCCAGACCTGATCCAGCAGCTGGATGCGACTGAAGACCCGCCCTGGATGTCGGGCGAAAAAAAGCAGCAGCTCGAACTCGCGTACAGTCAGATCCACCACCCGGCCGTCGACATGGACACTGCGCCGGTTCACATCGATGAGCAGTCCTCCATGTTCGATCACCTCCTCCTCGCTCGGCCTTTCCGGTGGCGACTGCAGCGCTTCGATGCGGCGAAACAGGGCCTTGATGCGTGCCAGCAATTCGGGCACGCTGAAGGGCTTGGTCAAGTAGTCGTCGGCGCCGACCTCCAGACCCACCACCCGGTCCAACTCGGTGGATTTAGCAGTCAACATCAGAATGGCCACATAGCCCTCTTGCGCCCGCATCTGGCGGCATAGGCTCAGTCCATCTGTATCGGGCAGCATGAGATCGAGCACCACAAGCTGATAGTCGCCCGTATTGAACAGTTTCATGGCGGCAGCGCCATTGCCGGCGATATCGGCCTGGTAGCCGGCATCCTGTAAGTGGGTTTGAACCAAACGTGCAATATCGGATTGGTCTTCGACAATGAGGACCTTGCGTCGCATCAGTCTTTGCTACCTCTCACACTCTGATTATCATTAACCTGCAACCAAATATGTCGCATTCAGCCGCTGTATGCCAGCCAACAGCAAGGCATCAAAACGCCGCTGTAGCACACCGTTTTGATAAAGCAGTCTGTTGGCTGGCATACGGCGGCTGTCTTATTAAAATCTTATTAAGATCACTCGGTTAGGGGCTTCAAGCCTGCCCTTGATCGGTCAGCCAGTAAAAATGGTAAGGAGGCACCACCAGTTGATCCTTGAACAGTCGCGGGGATTCACCCGAGTAGAGGTCGTGCAGATTGCCGTAGCCGAACATACCGCGATTACCCAGCGCACTGAGTTCCATGTACTGGGGGGAATCGTCGAAGTTGGCCACCACCAGAATCGAGCCTGCAGGCAGCAGGTAATCGGTACGCAGGAAGACAAACAGGTGGGGGTTGTCCACCTCGATCAGTTCACGATTGTTGAAATCGGCGAAGGCCGGAATACTCTTGCGCACATCGATCATCTTTTTCAGGCCGTCGAAAATACGTTGTTCGACGCTGCCGTGCTGGTGGCGTCGCTCGGCCTTCTCCCAATCGATTCTGGGCCGGTGCATCCAGCGGTTATCTCCCGCCTTGCTCGCGTCTTCGAGGAAACTGCAGTCGTTGAGGGTGCCGATCTCGTCGCCGTAATAGAGCAGCGGAATGCCGCCAAAGGAACAGATCATGCTGTGCAGCAGCAGAATCAGCTTGATCGAGCGGTCGATCTCCAGCTCGTCATCCTGCTCCAGGGCGATTTCGAGACCGACCAGGGAGGCCAACGAACCCGAGATACGCGCATCCCCGGTCTTTTGATTGACAGCGAAAGGCTGGCCGCGCGCAATCGAATCGGCATACTGTCCAGTGAAGTAGTCGACCAGGAAACGTCGGTGGGCGAGCGGCTCATATCCGGCGATATGGATGTCCTTGTCATCGAAGCCGAGGCCGATATCGTCGTGGCAGCGCACATAGTTGAGCCAGGTGGCCCGATCAAGCTTGGTCGGCAGACTTTGGATGCCCTTGCGCAGCAACTGGGTGTTCTTGGTGGCGACCGCGTCCCATAACAGGGCCATGCAGGTGGCGTTGTAGGCAATCTCGCACTCCTTGGCAATGATGGCGTCCTCGCCAAAATATTTGGCGATCTCCACCGGCGCCACGATCGCTTCGGCAATAAACAGCACGCCGGGCGCGGTAACCTGGCAACAGTCCTTCATCATCTGCAGGATCAGATGGGACTCGCGCAGGTTCTGGCAGGAGGTGCCGATCTTCTTCCATAGAAAGGCCACGGCGTCGAGACGGATGATGTCGCCGCCCTGGTTGGCCCAGAAGAGAATGTTGTCGATCATCTCGATGAAGACCGCCGGATTGCTATAGTTGAGATCCCACTGATAGCTGTTGAAGACGGTCATCACCCACTTCTGCATCGTCTCGTCCCAGATGAAGTTGCCAGGTGAAGTCTCGGGGAAGATCTCGGGCATGTTCTCCTCGAACATGTCGGGCACGTCCCGGTTGTCGAATATATAAAAGTAATCCTGATACTTCTGCTCGCCGGCGCGGGCACGCTGGGCCCATTCATGCTCGTCGGAGGTGTGGTTGGCCACCACGTCGAGGGTCAGCAGCATGCCGCGCTTGCGCGCCGAGAGCGCCAGTTCGTTGAGGTCATCCAGAGTGCCTACCCGGGGATCCACGTTGCGGAAATCGCTGACCGCATAACCGCCGTCGCTGGCCCCTTCGGGACAGAGCAGGACCGGCATCACATGAATCATGTTGACGCCGAGCTCCTGCAGATAGGGAAGTCGCTCGGCGACGCCCTTTAAACTGCCAGCGAAACCGTCGGCGTAGAGGGCCATGCCAACCCATTCCTGGCTGAGAAACCAGTTGTGGTCCTTCTCGCGCATATCATCCAACCGCTTCAGGTTGACGTGGCGCTGCACATAGCGGGTCGCCATCACTTCGACCAACGTGATGACCTGCTCCTTGAAGTCTTCTCGTTGACCGTAGAGGTGATGAAACAGAGTGTAGATGGCGTAGAAGTTGGCACCCAGCCGGGTATAAAAGTGGCGCAGATCCCGCTGCTGGAGATCGGGTTTCAGCTCATCGAGGATCTGATTGAGTAGCGAGTGTGAGACCTGTTCATACATCTTAACTGACTCGTTTTCGTTTGGCGGATGATGCGAGTGTTGTACTGCAACGCAGGATCCCCGGCAATGGCGCGCATCCGCAATGGTCAAACACGCTGAGGCAGTACACGCTAAGATAGCCCCCAGGCACTTATAAAAGGTCGGAAAAAATCGGCCTGATGTACGGTAGCGCCCCGCTGACCCACCACTGCTGAGGCAAAATGTTGTGCACGCTCCAGGGTTTGCCGCATCGGCCAGCCCTGATTGAGCCCCGTCAGCAGGACCGCGGCGAGGGCATCACCGGCACCGACCGTATCAACCATCTGTAGCGCCGCGACCGGTGCCACATCGAAGGGGGGCTGATTCTGCAGCAATAAGCAGGCACCCTGCGATCCGCGGGTTACCACCAAGCCCTCGAGTGCGTGCTGTGCGAGGAAGGCGCCGGCACGGCTTGCCAGATCGCCCTGCCTGCCCTGCAGCAGATCGAGTTCCGCTTCGTTCAGTTTAACCCAATCCGCCTGCCCCACCCACTCGAGCACCTGTTCACGCCGCCACCAGGGATCGCGCAGATTGACATCCATGAAGATAATCGGGCTATGGGTCTGCCTGATCTGTTCGAAGGCCCTCCTCG
>JASFJY010000219.1:0-5832 GCA_050119415.1 Chromatiales bacterium
GCCGTAATGTGAGACAACAGTGATTTTTCTATTACATTTATTTAGGACGGTAGTGGGCCATCGCCGGAATGACGTATGGCGTATTTATCCCAGCTCAGAATTGAGCTGATCTAACGTTGTCTGTCTTATCAAGTTCCAACTATTACAAGCAATCGGTGCGGCCAGCCACTCACAGTCAACTCAAAACGACTTAACTTCACCAAAAACCTCACCCCCCCCTCCAATGGCACCACTCTTGCGAATTAAATTGTCAACATTGTCAGGAGCCAGAAGTGACTAACCAGAATATCGCATCCACCCCCGAATCCGAACTGCTCGTCGTACAGGAAGCCGCCAGGCTGATCACCAAATCCTCCAATCCGGAACTCGCCATAAAGGGCATACTGCGCCTACTCTCCCAACTGCTGGGTCTGAACCGCGGCCGGGTGTTGCTGCCCTGCCCCGACGACGGCACCCTGGACATCCGCTACGCTTACGGCCTTACCAAAGAGGAGCGCTCCCGCGGGCGCTATATGATCGGCGAAGGCATCACCGGTAAGGTGTTTCAGACCGGTCAGCTGGCGCTGATCCAGAATATCGACGAAGATCCCACCTATCTCGCCCGAGCGGTGGACCGCACCACCCTGCCCAACGAAGCGGTCGCCTTTATCGCCGTCCCCATCATGATCGAGGAGTATCCCGCCGGGGTGCTGGCGGTGCACCGGCTGCGTCAGCGGGAGCGGCCCTTCCAGCGCGATCTGGCCCTGCTCCAGGTACTCGCCACCCTGATCGGTCAGGTGCTGCGGGTCAACGAGCTGGTGGCCGAACGCACCGCCCATCTGATGAGCGAAAACCAACTGCTGAAGAACAAGCTGGAGAGCAAGGGGGCGCGTTACGGCATCATGGGCCAGAGCCCCGCCCTGCAGCAGGCGATTCAGCAGGCCCTGCAGGTGGCGGGCACAGGCACCACGGTCCTGCTGCTCGGCGAATCGGGCACCGGCAAGGAGCGTTTCGCGCGTATGCAGCATCTGGCCAGCGATCGGACCGAGGGTCCCTTCGTCAGTATCAACTGCGCCGCCATCCCCGCCACCCTGATCGAATCGGAGCTGTTCGGCCATGAGAAGGGGGCCTTCACCGGCGCCACTGCCATGAAGCGGGGCAAGATCGAGCTGGCCTCCGGCGGCACCCTCTTCCTCGACGAGATCGGCGACCTGGACCTGGACCTGCAGGCCAAGCTTCTCAAGGTGCTGGAACACAAGGCCATCCAGCGGGTGGGGGGCAACAAGGAGATCCCGGTGGATGTGCGCATCCTCGCCGCCACCCACAAGAACCTGCAGGATGCGGTGAATGAAAACCGCTTCCGCCTAGACCTCTTCTACCGCCTCAACATCTTCCCTATCCGCCTGCCCCCCCTGCGTTCCCGCCAGGGCGATGTGCCGATCCTGGCACGCTACTTCCTCAACCTGGCGAACCAAGAGTATGGCCGCAACCTCAGCTTCGGCCCCGGCTCCCTGGAGATGCTCGACGGCTACCCCTGGCCGGGTAACATCCGCCAGCTCGAAAACCTGGTCAAGCGGGCAGTACTGATGAGCACCGACAGCCTGATTACCCGGGAGCTGATCAAACAGATCCTCAGCGACGAGGACGGCATCAACGCACCGGAGAGCGGCCAACCGCAGCCTCTCCATCGACCCTATATTCATGAACAAGCGCCCAGGACCAGCATGCCTGACAATAGCTGCGCCGCGGTGGATGGCATGCGACCTTATGTGCGGGTGCGGGAGGATGAGCGAGAGCGCATCCTGGATGCCCTGCAGCGCCACCAGGGCAACAAGACCCGGGCCGCTATCGGCCTCGGCATGACGCCACGACAGCTGCGCTATCGGATACAGAAGCTGGGAATAGGATTGTGAGCGCTTTGCCAGTAGGCCGGATAGAGCGCAACGGAATACGGGGTTAGCGGACAATCCAGACAATTTGTCCACCCCTGCGGACATTGTCGACAAAGCCTATCGAGCCGATATGTCGCACAGCGCGAGAAAAATTATATCTTATTGTTTTTAATAAATTTTTCCACTATGGCACAGCCATTGCAATATCTCCCTTGTGATTTCAATAAGACAACTGGAGATACATCCAATGAGCACTTCACCGCAAACGATCGCCAAATCCATGAGCTGCCTGCGCCCTCTCGACTCCGACGGTCTGAAAAACCTAGGCGAGAAAGGCAAGGCCAATCCCGATGCCGTGGTTACCCTCAAGGCCAAGACAGTCTGCGAAGGTCAGTTCCGCATGCAGACCTATGTGCGCGATCTGGCTCCCATGCTTATCGACGAGCCACCCCATCTGCTGGGCGAAAACAACGCCCCCAATCCCTCCGAAGCCGTGCTGGCCACCCTGGGCGCCTGCCTGGCAGTCGGCGTGCATGCCAATGCGACCGCCCGCGGCATCAAGCTGAGCAAGCTGGAACTGGAGCTGGAAGGCGACATCAACGTCACCGCTGTCTGGGGTACGGGTGATCTCGACGAGGCCAAGACCCTGGGCTTCTCCGCCGTGCGGGTAAAGATAGACGCCGAGGGCGACGGCCCCAAGGAGGAGATCGACGATATCATCGCCCACTCCAATGTCTGGTCGCCAGTGGCCAACACCCTGCGCAACAACGTGGCGCTTGAAGTGGTTCCGACCTGATCTATCTGCAAAGGAGGTACTGAGCATGAACCTACCCGCTTCCACGCTGCTGCCCGACACACTGCTTCCCACAGATGAACTGTTGACGGCCACACAGGAGATCGTCGATCAGGAACTCAAGCCACTGACCGTGAAAATCGACCTCGAGGGCCTCTACCCCGAAGCGGTGTTGCGGCAACTCGGCACTGTCGGCGCCTTTCGCCACCATCTCTCAGCGGCCCGCCCCGACGGCGAGACCGACATGGGCGCCGCCATCCAGGCCATGTCCGTGGTCTCTCATGAGTGTCTCTCGACCGGTTTCGCCACCTGGTGCCAGGACACCTGCGGCTGGTATCTGCAGAACGCCGAGAACGATGCCCTGCGCGATCTCTGGCTGCCGAAAATCGCCAGCAGCGAAGTGCTGGGCGGCACCGGTATGTCCAATACGATGAAGGCGTTCGCCGGCATAGAGGAGCTGCGCCTGAAAGGCAAGCGCGTGGAGGGCGGGTACCTGGTAAACGGCTCTCTGCCCTGGGTATCGAACCTGGGCGAAGACCACGTCTTCGGTACCCTCTTCGCTTTGGAGGGAGAGCCGAACCGCTCGGTGATGGCCCTGGTCGACTGCAAAAGCGAAGGCTTCTCACTGCGTCTCTCGGCCCACTTCACGGCGCTGGAAGGCACCCGCACCTTCGCCTGTATTTTCGAAAACGTCTTCATCCCCGACTCGATGATTATCGACCACGACGGCGCCGCCTTTCTGCACCGCACCCGCTCGGGCATCGTCATGCTGCAGTTCGGCATGGGCGTTGGCAACATCCAGTCGTGCATCGACCTGTGCCGCGAGGTAGAACCCCTGCTGGGCCACGTCAACCATTACCTGGATGACCGCCCCGAGCAACTGCAGGAGGAGCTGGACGACGCAGTGGAGGCGGCCCTGGCCCTGGCGGAGGATCCCTACGAGAGTTCGGATGAGTTCTTCCGCGAGATCGTGCAGCTGCGTCTCGCCGCCGGCGAACTGGCCATCCGCGCTTCCCAGTCGGCCATGCTGCACACCGGCGCCAAGGGCTACCTGCAGGCCGCGCCGGCACAGCGCAAGCTGCGCGAGTCCTATTTCGTCGCCATCGTGACCCCGTCCATCAAGCAGCTGCGCAAGCAGTTGGACGATATGGCCACGGCCGCCTGAGCGCGACTCACTATCCACCAGGGGGGAAGCTTCGGCTTCCCCCCCTCAACCGAAGGATGCAGTCTATGAAAACCTTCACCTCGAGCCTGTGCGCCGAAGCGACGGTTGCCGCCTTGCTGAAGGGCATCGAAGCCGAAAACATGCGCGTCGTGGCCCATATCAACGGCCAGGCAAACGCCGCCAAAATGGGTAAGCAGGTACCCGCTGATCAGATCCTCGAAGTCTTCCGTCCCGATTTCGCCATCCGCGTCTGGTCGGCCTGCAAGCCTGCCGGCTACGACATACCGCTGCGCATCTACGTCTATGAACTCGGTGATGCGGTCAAGGTCGCCTGCCGTCTGCCGAGCGAAGTCTTCGCCCCCTACGACTCCAGCGAACTCGACGCCATTGGCTGTGAGCTGGACGCCATTTTCAACAACATCCTGAATCAGGTACCGGAGGCGTGATATGAGTGATCCTGCCTATCGCCGCTGGATCTGCGATGCCTGCGGCTACATCTACGACGAAGCCAAGGGGGACCCCGACTCCGGTCTCGCCCCCGGCACCCGCTTCGAGGCGATTCCCGATGACTGGCTGTGCCCTCTGTGCGGCTTGACCAAGGCGGATCTGCGCCTGCTGCCGGAGGCGCCCGTTGCGGCTAAAGCTCCCCGCCGCGGTCCACGCGTCAACACGGGTAAAACCTGCCGGGGCGGGGATGAGTATGTGGTCATCGTGGGCGCCGGCATCGCCGCCTGGTCGGTAGCCGAGAGCATCCGCCGTCACGACCTCGAAACCCCCATCCTGCTGGTCTCCGCCTGCGAAGGGCTCAGCTATCCCAAGCCCGCCCTCTCGACGGCGCTGGCCCAGGGCAAGAGCGCCGACGACCTGGTCGAACAGGACGCCGCCGGCAGGGCGGCCGAGCTTAATCTGGCGGTGCGCACCGAAACCCGGGTGATCAAGATCGACCCGAAGAAGCGGCGCCTGACCACCGCCAAGGGGGGCATTCAGTACGGCAAGCTGATCCTGGCCCTGGGGGCTCATCAGCGGCAGCTGCCGATCGCCGGCGACGGGGCCGCCAGCATTCTCCAGGTGAACGACCTGGCGGCCTACAAAAAGTTGCGCAGCCGGCTCGAAGAGCAGGTAGAGCACGTGACCATCCTGGGTGCCGGATTGATCGGCTGCGAATTCGCCGACGATCTCACCAGCGCGGGTTACCGGGTCAGCGTAGTCGATCCGGCTGACCATCCCTTAGCCTCCCTGTTGCCGTTCACTACCGGCACGCAACTCGGTCACCGACTCGAGAGCAAGGGTGTTGAATGGCATTTCAATACCACCCTAGACAGCGCTGAGTGCAGTGGAAAGCGCCTTCGCGCCGTGTTGTCGGACGGGGAGGCGATCGAGACTGACCTGATCCTCTCCGCCGCGGGCCTTGTAGCCAATACCCAGCTGGCCGAAAAGGCCGGTCTCTCGGTCAGCCGCGGCATCAATACCGACCGCCTGATGCGCACCTCGGAAAGGGATATCTACGCCATCGGCGATTGTGCGGCGGTGGAAGGCGAGGTCTTCTGCTATATCGAACCCATCCACCGCCAGGCCGAAGCCATCGCCGCCGATCTGCGCGGGGAGCACCGGCCGTTCGATCCCCTACCGCCCCTGGTGCGGGTAAAAACGCCCTGCTTCCCGCTGACCATCTGCCCACCCCGCAAACAGGATGGCGTGACGCTGCTACCCCATCAGACAAGCGACCAGGAGCGGATCGACTATCTTGAAGAGGGTCAGTTGGTAGGCTTCGTGCTCAGCGGTAAGAGCGCCGGAAGTGGCGCGAGTCTCTACAGGGAGCTCTTCGCCTAACCCGAATGTTTCATCCGGGAACGCGACGATCGCGCCGGGGTTGCTGTTCAGATGCGGATTTGCGCTTGAATCCATCCTTAGGTCCGTAAACGGCACATCCCTGTGCCACGCCTCAATAGACGCAGGCGCAGGTGCTGAAAATAGGGGAACCCTATGGGGTCTAGCGTTCCTTC
>JASFJY010000220.1:0-5819 GCA_050119415.1 Chromatiales bacterium
CAGGAGGCTCGCGCATGTTTGTCGAGGTCGGCAAGCGGGTCAAGCTGGAGGATCTGCTCAAGGGCATGATCATCCAGTCGGGCAATGACGCCTGTGTCGCCCTGGCCGAATATATCGCCGGCAGCGAAGCCACCTTCGCTGAGTTGATGAACAGCCATGCCAACCGCCTCGGTATGACCCATACCCATTTCGTCAACAGCACCGGGCTGCCCCACGAAGACCACTACACCACACCGGCCGACATTGCCAAAGCCGCCCGCGCCACTATCCGGGAGTTTCCGGAATACTATCAGTGGTATCACAATAAATCATTCATATACAACAATATAGAGCAGCACAACCGGAACAAGCTGCTGTGGCGTGACGAGAGCGTAGACGGCATGAAAACCGGCCATACCGAAGCTGCCGGTTACTGCCTGGTGGCTTCGGCGTTGCGTGAAGGCATGCGCTTGGTCTCCGTGGTCATGGGCACCGACAGCGAGGAGGCTCGGGCCAAGGCGAGCCAGAGTCTGCTCAACTACGGTTTCCGTTTCTACGAGACCCACCAGCTCTATGCCGCCGGCGAGGTCCTCAATCGCGCCCGCATCTGGAAGGGCGAGAAAGAGAAGTTGCCTCTGGGACTGGCCCAGGATCTGAATGTCACCATACCTCGACACCAGTACCAAAAATTGGAAGCTAAAATGGAAGTCGGACCGAAAATCATGGCACCGGTCGCCCAGGGTCAGGTACTCGGGCAAGTGCACGTGACCTTTGAAGGCGAGCCGATTGCCAGTGCCGACCTGATCGCCCTCAAAGGGATAGCTGACGGTAACATATGGCAGCAGATCAAGGACAGCGCCCTACTCTGGTTGGAATGAAACGTGAGCGATGAAACTGAGACCCTCTTTGAGTTCCCCTGCGACTATCCGATCAAAGTGATGGGCCGTATGGAACCCGATTTCGACAGCCTGGTTGTGGAACTGGTGCGCCGACACGCCCCCGATCTCAGAGAGGGCGCCGTCAGCAGCCGGCCCAGCAAGGGCGGCAAGTGGATCTCTGTAACCGTAATCCTTCGCGCCGAAAGCAAATCCCAGCTCGATGCCATCTACCTCGATCTGACGGCCCACGAGAAGGTCGTGATGGCGCTGTAAAAATTCTTAATTAATCATGTCCCGCAATGGCACCCTCGTTGTCAGACACCTCGGCCTGAGCCCCTATGCCGAAACCTGGCTGGCGATGCGCGACTACACCGACCGACGCGACGCTTCCAGCCCCGACCAGCTCTGGCTGCTCGAACACCCCCCCGTCTTCACCCTGGGCCAGGCCGGCAAGCCGGAACACCTGATCAACCCCGGCACTATCCCTGTAATCAAAACCGATCGTGGCGGACAGGTGACCTATCACGGCCCAGGCCAACTGGTAGCCTATTTACTCCTCGATCTGCGGCGCGCCGGACTCGGTGTGCGTGGACTGGTGAGTCTATTGGAGCAGGCCGTAATCGCCATGCTGGCCACCGAGGGCATCGAAGCCTGCTCCCGCCAGGATGCCCCCGGGGTTTATGTGGAGGAGGCGAAGATCGCCTCCATCGGCCTGCGTGTACGAAACGGCTGCAGTTTCCATGGGCTCAGCATCAATATCGCCATGGACCTCACCCCCTTCGACCGCATCAATCCCTGTGGCTATCCGGGACTTCGCGTCACTCAACTCTCCGAGCTGTTAGCCGATGCCCATTTACCCCAGGCTCAACGGAAATTGTCGCAACACTTGTCAGAGGGTTTGGGCTACACTCTCAAATTCGAATCGCAACAGTCTCCCGAAACCGTCATCTTATGAGCAGCACCAAGGATCACCAACCCCCTTCCCGCTCGACACCTAAGAGCCATCAGCGCGGAAAAGCCAAGCTCGCCCGTATCCCGGTCCAGGTGGAACACCAGGAGTCGCTGCCCCGCAAACCCAAATGGATCCGCGCCAAGGCACCCATGGGCCAGAACGTCAACAAAATACGCCGCATCCTACGCGAGAAGGGGCTCAGTTCGGTCTGTGAAGAAGCGGCCTGCCCCAACCTGGGAGAGTGCTTCCATCACGGTACCGCCACCTTCATGATCATGGGTGACATCTGCACCCGCCGCTGCCCCTTCTGCGACGTGGCCCACGGCAAACCAGCGCCACTCGACCCCCAAGAACCGGGGCAGCTGGCTCAGGCCATTGCCGACATGCGGCTGCGCTATGTGGTCATTACCTCGGTGGATCGTGACGACCTGCGTGACGGCGGCGCGGCTCATTTCGCCGCCTGTATCGCCGCCGTACGGGATCGGAGACCACTGACCAAGGTGGAAGTGCTGGTACCCGACTTTCGCGGCCGCGTCGAAGCCGCCCTGGCGGCCTTCGCGCCCCATCCCCCCGATGTCTTCAACCACAATCTCGAGACCGTGCCCCGGCTCTACCGAAAGGCCCGTCCCGGCGCGGACTATCGAGGCTCGCTTGAACTGTTGCAGGCCTTCAAGGCACGTCATCCCGGCGTACCGAGCAAATCCGGCCTAATGCTGGGATTGGGTGAAAGCCGGCAGGAGGTTCTTGAGGTCTTGGGGGATTTGCGCGCATACGGCTGCGACATGCTGACCTTGGGTCAATACCTACAACCCAGCCGCGACCATCTGCCGGTAGACCGTTTTGTCACCCCGAAAGAGTTCGATGAGCTGCGACGCGAGGCCGAATCAATAGGCTTTACTAATGTCGCCAGCGGTCCCATGGTGCGCTCCTCTTACCATGCCGATCTGCAGGCTAACCCATTGCTCGACAAGTAGGCTATGGACGTAGCCACCTCCCGCCTTATCGAACTACTGATACTGCCACCCGGAGGGCTGCTGCTGCTCGGCCTCGTCGGACTGCTCATGTGGCGCAGCAGGCTCGGCCGCCTGCTGATGGCGCTGAGCCTGATTCTGCTTTTTATTGTGAGCCTGCCTGTCAGCGCCCACCTGCTCCACCTGTTATTGGAGCGAGCACCCGTGCTTACAGCAGAGCGCATATCACTGGATCAACCCCAAGCGATTGTGGTCCTCGGAGGTGGTCGCAATCTCAATGCACCGGAGTATGACGGCAGTACTGTCAGTTTGCGGACCCTTGCCCGTCTGCGCTATGCCGCCAAGCTCTCCCGCAAGACCGGTCTACCCATAATCCCCAGTGGCGGCAGTCCTGGCAGAAACGGCAAAGCCGAAGCGGTCATTGCCCGCGATCTGCTGCAGGATGAATTCGGTGTGCCCGTACTGGAGGTCGAGCGTCGCAGCAAAACCACTTGGGAGAACGCCCGTTATACCGCCCAATTGTTGAAACGGCTCGACATCAAACGCATCATACTGGTCACCAATGCGTGGCATATGAGCCGCTCCCTCTACGCTTTCCGGCGTAACGGTATCCAGCCGACTCCCGCGCCAACGGACTTCCACTACTCCAGTGTCACTAACGAGACATCCTCTATAGCGCTTTACCTACCCAGCGCCTATGCACTCAAAGAGAGCCGTGATGCGCTGCATGAGTTAGTAGGCATGCTCTGGTATCGGCTCAAATAAGGCGCGGAGCTGTCGAGATCAGGTATAAAAAAACCCAGCCGAAGCTGGGTCTTTTCTCACGTGAAGTCCTTTTCATTCAGAATTTCTTACGCTTCCTACCATAGACAAGCCCGATAAGTCCAAGACCAAAAAGCAATGCGGTCTGTGGCTCGGGAACCGGCGCATTAGGATCTGGTACCGCATCCTCCGTCGCATAGTAGGAGATGTGCGATACGGCCTTAGTCGTCATCACATCAAAGGCGGGATAGGTAAATGGCGATACCCAACCACCTGATGTCGACACCCCATCTAACAGATAACCAACAAGCGTCGTATCTACGCCCCCCTTGAAGACCAACATGATATTCTCATATTCGCTCCAGAGGGTATCAGGCATTACCCAGTCTCCGGAAAACCCCAGAGTACCGTCGGGTGAGGTATCCTGACCCAGGAATTGCCAAGTATCGATACCGAATAATCCTGGATCGACATTCACCGTCATAGGATCAGTATCGGTGAAGTCCTGATCATCGGAATCTGAATACTGACAATCAACGGCACCCTCAACAGAGCCCGCTATGGAGCCTGGACAGGGCATATAGGCTGCATTGACGATGCCGAATGAAAAGAGCAAGGCAACGGCGCTCAAACTACGAATAAAAATACGTTCCATTTATATGAATCTCCTTGAAAAAATAATAAACAGGAAATTTTTTGCAAATCCCATGCCAACAACAAACTCAACGTCCTCGCAGCAAGTTCGCAATCCTCAAGCCATTTCTCTTAAACGACACAAAATAAAAAAAATATGCTTAATAACAATATGCTATGAACTTAATTGATTTGTTAGACCGACTATCTGAACAGGCTCGATGTGATTTTGCTTTCAGAACGAAGCTAGCAAAACCACTCTACGAACAACTTGGATGTAAAAAAAAGCGACAGTATAATAACAACAACAGGGATCTAATCGATTATTTTGTGACTTATTTAGCTATTTTTTAAAAAAATCCTTTGTCTTTTCGTCTCCTGCTTTTTCCTCACTCACTATAGACCCTTATGTAAAGATCGTCGACACTCAGCAAACGCCTTATACCTTATGCCTCAGTTTATCCCCATACCGTTCCATCAAATAACAAAGGCAATCCTGACGGATGACATCGATGTTCTTGGTCAGCATGGAGAGCATAACGCTCCTCTGCAGCAAGAGCTGCCCCTCATAGAGTCCGAAGTAGTCGCGTCGCACATCCCGCCCCTGCTCATCCCTGACATCCAGCAGGTCGAGCCCGATGCCGTTGATCTGGCCGAGAGCCGTACCCGCAGGCAACTCCTGAAAGTTGAGCCGGTCGAGATCCGGTTTGAACACGATATCACCCATCTCCGGCGTAAAACCGATCCGCGCAAGGGGCGACACGGTCACCCTGGCTACCGTATGGAAAAGGTCGATATCCTGCGCTGACACCGGATGTTGCGGATGCTCGGAAAGATGAAGACAGGCATCCAGGTACTGCTCGGCGTGTTCAACTCCGTGTACCTGACCCACCTTGCCACACTCCAGGGTAACCGCCGGACAGAGTTCGGCGAAAGCCATGGATTGCACCCCTTTAGGCCGCAGGAAATAGACCACAGTGCGACTAAACAGTAACGCCAAATGGAGAAAAGGGGTCTCCAATCGGTTGACACAGGCATAGTGGGGATTGAGGCCGGTGTTGTTGTGCACATCGATACTGGCAAACGGCTTGCGTTCACGCATGATCTCAACCACTTGGGCCATCATCTTCCGCTCCGGGCTCTCCCCCGCCTCACAACCCGGCCAGACCCGATTGAAGTCCGGTCGCCCGGGTAACAATCGTAAGCCTTTGGCGGCCGCCTCCAGATTGCCGATGAAAAGGCTAACCGCCCGTGGGAGCTGCCGCCCCCCTTCATAGCGTGCAAATAAACGCCTGACGGCCTCCCATCCGACTGTCTCGTTACCGTGCATCAACACAGAGAGAAACAGCGGTTCCGGCCGCCGCCCCGGCAGATGGATCAGTGTCGGCCCACCCAATACCTCGACCAGGCGCTCCGATTCGACCTGGAGCAATCCCTCCGGCAGATGGTCGATCTCATGCAACATATTCACACTTCTCATATTAGACCGGCCAGTCATGCACGGCCGCGCCACTCTCCTGATGCAACAGATAATCCTGCATCAGACCTTGAAACTCCCGTCCATGCCGCCCCACCCAGGCGCGCTGCCAAGCGGCACCTGTCTTACGCTTTTTCACCCGTTGCGCGATAATACCCAACCAATAG
>JASFJY010000221.1:0-5782 GCA_050119415.1 Chromatiales bacterium
CTATACAGTCTTAGCGTTGCACACATCAACGACCGCTTAAGCCAGGAGCAATCCCTCGATGCGTCGCAAAATCTGTTGCAGATCTATGGGATTGGCGCAGTAGCAGGCCCTGTATTGGCCGGCATCACCATGAAGCAGCTGGGATTAAACTCGCTACCCCTTTTCTTCACGGCGGTGCTTCTGATGGCGGGCTTATTCACTCTCTATCGCATCTTTACACAGCCTGCTCCAGCAGTCGAATATCATGAGAATTTCATTGCGATGCAGCGGACTTCGCCGGTCGCCATGGAAATGGATCCACGCAATGACTCAGAACCTGACATCGATGAAAGTAGTGTCAATGATTAGTGGTGGATTTATCTATAAACACCACCCATGCGGTTTAAGCCGGTTCCACAAGAATACTGTTTATCCCTTTTTCCGATGTTGACTCTACGGTAAACCGGTAACCGGCAATCACGATAGTCTCTTCTCCATGAGGGAGATGGCGCAGGTGACTCATTACCAGGCCACCTAGTGTATGTATATTGGAATAGGGCAATGAAATCCCCAGCACCTCGGCGACATCGGATAGCGGTACCCTACCCTGCATACGGTATCGGTCCGTTCCCAGTTTATCGATCTGGCCCTTGTGCCGGGGTTTATGCGCCTCGAAGCTGTAACCCAGATTCACTACCTCCCCAAGCACCTCGACCAGGAGTTCCTCTAAAGTGATCATACCAATGGCGGAACCAAACTCGTCCACCACGATAGCCATATGATCCTTGCGATGCTGCAACTCTGCCAATAGCTCATCCACCGGTTGGTTCTCGACCACGTAGAGTGCTGGAGTACACAAATCCGTAAGCGACCGCTCCTTAAGTTTAGTGTCCATCAGCTCCCAAATACTCAGAGTAAGAACACCTACGATCTGCCCCGGCTCATCGCGATAGATTGGAAAGCGGAAATAGCTGTGCTTACGCGCAATCGCAATAGCTTCCTCAATACTCTGACTGTAACTCACAAGGGTGACTTCAGCGATGGGAATCATCACCTCGCCGACAGTCTTACCCGCGAAGCGCACCACCCGGATCAGACGGTCACGGTCAAACACATCCACATTAGCGGCCTGTTCAGACCCCTCCAGGATCAGCCGTACCTGTTCACGCGGGATGAACAGGTTGTGGTGCGAAACCTTGACGCCTGTCAGGCGAACAGCGATACGTGCCACTCCGGAAAAGACGAAAACCAAAGGATAGAAAATCCACGAAAAGAGGCGTAGAGGATAGATGATTCGGGGTGCTAGTATTTCAGCCTTCTGCTGATAAACGCTTTTTGGCACCACCTCGCCGAAGATCAGGAACAGGGGTGTGTAGAGCATGATGGCAATCAGATCGCCGTACTCGCCGAACAGACGCATCATAAGCAGGGTCCCCAGCGTGGTCGACGCTACCAGGGATATATTTGTACCCACCAGTGTCGTACCCAGAAGAATCTCGGGCCTTTGGAAAAGCGTCAACACCAATTGCGCCCCCCGGTGACCTTTTTTTGCCAAGTGACGCATCCTGATCTTGTCCGCATTTACCAGTGCGATCTCGGAACCGGAAAAGAAACCTTGTAACAGCAGCAGCGCCACCATGATCAGTAGTATCAGGACAATCTCGATCACTCTTCACCATCCTTGCTTTTTTTCAAGGCTGCTTTTGTATCTGTATCATCCTCATTGGCTAGTTGCGGTTCACAATTCTCGGCTGCCTTGGCAGTTGCTGTAACGCCAACCTGCATGGCCCTCAGTCGGGAAATACGATGTCCTTCGAGTGACACCACCTGGAGACGAATTCCATCGACCACCACCTCGTCACCAATACTCGGCAGGCGATCATGATGGCGTAGTAAAACGCCGCCGATAGTGGTCATGCGGTTGTCACTGATGCCGAAATTGGTGATGGCATTGAAATCCGCCAGTTTCGCTGCACCATCCACCTCGAACACGCCAGGCTCGACAACACTGAACAGACTGGAGAGCGGTTCTTCACCACTGGCATGACCGAATATGAAATTAACGACGCTTTTAAGGGTGACGAGACCATCAATGCCGCCGAACTCATTGAGCACTACCGCGGCAAAGGCGTTGTGCTGAAGAAAAAACTCGAACATCTCGTCTACCTTCTTGGTCGGCGGCACCATAATGATCGGGTGCAAAATCCGCTGCTTCTCGACAGTCGTGAAGTCGATCTGCTCCAGGGCCATCTGCATCAAGTCCTCTGCATGCAACATGCCCACAAGATTATCCCTGTTACCCCGGAAAACGGGTATGCGGCGATGTCTTAGATACCTGACCTGTTCCACCATTTCCGGAACCGCGAGCGTACTGTCGATGAAGGCCACACGGGTGCGAGGAATCATGATCTCGACCACTTCGGTGGTACCCGCAGCCAGCAGGTTGTCAATCAGGATACGCTCAGTCGCCCGAAGCTCTCCGCCCTGCTCCACCTCTTCTACCAGGGAGAGGAATTCATCTACCTGCAGAATGTTCTCAGGCGCTTTTTCCGGACCCACCAGCAGTGTGGTGACCCTTTCTGAGAGCAGCCGTACCAACCATCGGAATGGTGTCACAAGGCGCAACCAGAGTGACATTGGGCGGGCGATGATCCGGGTACTTAGCTGCAGTGGACTGTTGACAGCGATGGTTTTCGGAGTCACTTCGCCGAACAGCAACAGCAGTGGCACCATTATCGAAACATTGAGCACCATGACCTTCTCTTCACTGTAGAGTGCGACAAGTATCCCGGTCATGTTCGCCGCAGCGGCCACATTTATGATCTCGTTGCCACACAGGATCGAGATAATTAGTCGACGTGGCTGATCAAGCATAGCGTACAGGGTGTCGGCAAGGGGGTGCCTACTGCGGCGTAATTGCCGCAGTTCCAAGCGGGACAAGGAGAATAAAGCCGTCTCGGAACTAGAAAAGAAGGCGGAAGCCATCAATAGCAGTCCCTGCAACAGGAGGCGCACCAGCATGTCGGGTTCGGCAAGTCGCGACGGATCAAACGCGAGGAACTGGATGACGGAGATCCAGATGGTATTCAGTTCTTGTATGACCTGTACCATTGTGATTTATTGAAACTTTTCGGGGCATTTGTTGTGCTTTCTGATCCAAGCCTTCTCGAACTCCAGCGCGAAGAAAAGAACCACCCCAATAGCTACAATGTTCAACCATTGACGCCAGTCGATTGGCGCTGTGTCAAAGAAATACTGCATCACCGGTAAGCATGTGAAAATCACCGGAAGCATCCTGCCTAGTAAGATCGCCGCAAGTATGATCAATGCTTCGCCACCGTTGGTTGGCATGATGAAAAGGATTGATTTCCTGATGTTATCGAATATGGTTCGCCCCTCTTCGACGGCATGCGCGATGGAAGCGAAATTGTCGTCGGCCAACACCATTTCAGCAGCCTCCTTGGCGGCTTCGGTGCCTTGGATCCCCATCGCCACACCCACATCGGCCCATTTCAAGGCCGGAGCGTCATTGACCCCGTCCCCGGTCATGGCCACCACAAAGTCTCGAGCTTGCAAGGCCTGCACCAGACGCAGCTTGTGCTCAGGACTCGCCCGGGCGAATACATCCACCTCCAACACCGCCTCTTGCAGTTGCCTGTCACTCATCTGTTCCAGATCGACCCCGGTGAGCGTCTTTTCGGCGCTGGGATGAGATTGGCGCCATATTCTCCCAGTTGGCGTAGCGCCTCCTCCTCAGACAGCCCTTCGGGGCCGCTTTTGAAATGTCCAAGCACATCCTGCGCCTGCATGGCATGCCAGTGGGCTTTCAACACGGAGGTATCTACCTTTTCCATTTAAAGTATCCTGAACGATCTCTCGAAAAAAACACCTTATAAACCCAAGGCGCAAACATATTTACTCGAGGCTCCTATATTTGGACTGGTGTGGAGAAGGATTTTGGTTTCACTGCCAATACCGAGCAGTCAACCTTGACAAGGGTTTTCTCGGCCGTGTTGCCGATAAAAAAACCCGGTATACCGATGCGGGCTATGGTACCCATAACAATCAAGTCCACCTTTTCCTGTCTGGCCAGTCTGGGAATGACATCGCCGGGATCACCTTTCAGAAAATGGGTTTTGACGGAATTAGCTTGTAATTCATACTTTTCAAGCAGACTATCGAACCACTGCTTGTGTCTGGTTCTTGTTTCTCGCACCATCCAGTCGATTTCAGCCAGTGAAAGGCGGGCTCGACCACCACGCAAGGTATGCTCATAAGGCAAAGACCAGACATGGACGATATGGAGTTGGCTGCTCTCTTGCACGACGAGGGATGAGGATAGATCCAGAATCAGCTTATTCAATTCGGCATTGGCCGCCTCACTGGGATCCGGATCAACCGCGGCAAGTATCCGGCTAAACTTTTCACTAGACGATGGTTTGATAATCCATAGAGGACAAGGACACTTGCGCAGCAGATGCAGATCGGTGCTGCCGAATAGAAAACTGGATACGCCTCCTCGGCCCTCGGCGGACTTGATGACCAGTTCATGACCCTGCTGAACAACCTCCCTGATGATCGACAGAAATGGCCTGCCGCTGAGTAGACGGGTGTTGACATTGACGCCAGCGATGGGCAGTTCTTGCAGCAGAGACTGCAACTCCTCTTCTTGGTGTTGCCGAAACACTTTCTGTAGTTGGCTCAATGATCGTGGAAACTCCTCGATGAAGCTTGCAATGGTCAGCTCGGCTTCGTTACTTTGCGCCAATTTCAGGGCTCGATTCAAAGCTGGTTTGACATTAGCGGCAGGATCATTGACAAAGAGTATCTTGCTGAAACGCTGCATCTCTACCTCACCCGGCTACTATTATTTACCCGGCAACCAAAAACGACAGGTTAAGGGCTTCAAAACACACTTGAGCACGGTATGACTCGCCAACCATGGTTGCCACCCTTCACAAAAGTCACAATGCCGATCAAGGACATATTTGAAGCCCTTGAAGTTGTGATTGTTTAAACCGTTGTGTTTGTGCCTGTAGACGGCATCGACATGCCTTGGCTCAGGTGTGTTGCTGTGGAGTCACGATGGGCTCACAGCGGCTAAGTATAGATTGAATCGACGCGTTAAAGAAAAACGCCACCTTATTCGACCTTAATAGTCTTGCGTACGGTTTTTTTGACTTTTGGCAAGGTTAATTCCAAGAGTCCATCCTTGAAACTAGTCCTGGCTTTTTCACCATCAACATCCGCAGGTAATGTCACTGTCCGAGAGAAGGTGCCTGTTGAAACTTCTCGACGATAATAATCTCCCTTCTCTTCTTTTTCTTCAGATCGACAACTGCCTTTTATTGTCACAGCGTCATCAGTCATTGAGACATCCAGGTCATTCTTGTCAACACCGGGGAGTTCAGCTCTCACAATAACCTCTTCATCGCGGTCAATCACATCGATACTGGGCATCCTGCCCTCAAAATGCGTTGGCAAATCTGCCCAAAATGGTTCTCTCCAACGGTAAGGTCGCAGCCATCCAAAACCTAATCGATCAAAGAGCCGTTCCATTTCTTGTTCCACCTCTTTAAACGGGTTTGGAGCCATGCCCGTGGTGGACTTGCGGAGCCCTTTACCCTCGCGGGTGATTGGCACATTCTTTTTCTTTCCCATCATCGCTTCTCCTTTTCCAGGTTGTAAGTAAACGCGATTTCCGCAACTCAAAGTATGGCAGTTAATTTTAATGCGGCAATCAACAATCCGGATAGTGAATTATAGCCATTCGTGATTTTTCACCCATATATATCGTTTATGC
>JASFJY010000222.1:0-5770 GCA_050119415.1 Chromatiales bacterium
CCCCTCGAGGAGAGCGAAATCCTCATGGAGCTGGCGGACAGGTTCAACAGCCTCGACGGAGTGCTGGGGGCAATACCCAGACCCGCCACTGGCAGTCTGATCATTGAACATCCCGTGCAGAGCTGGCAGCGTCTGCTGCCGCAACTGCAAGCCCTCGGCCTCAGATTGAGGGAGGCTCCGGAGCCGCAGCTGAGTAACCTCTTGTCACCGATGGTGCAAATGTTTACAGAGGTGGACGAGACTATCCGCGATAGTACTGACGGTCAGGTCGACAGCCGTACGCTTCTGTTTTTCATCTACCTTCTGTTGGGCGTGACGCAGCTTTTCCGCGGCCAGGTGCTCGGACCGGCGGTCGGTCTCTTTTGGTTTGCCCTCCAGAGTCTCCGTGAAATCGAGCTAGAGAGGCCGCCTTCGCCTTAACCCGACCTACGCCTATTGAGACTTGGCATTATGAAACTTTCGGATCAAGTTTCGAGGATTTCGAGGCGATCGACACTTTCCCAAGGCAGCTCCAACTCCTCGCGTCCCAGGTGTCCGTAAACAGCAAGCCGCTGGTAGAATCCCTGCCGTTCACGGGGTAGCTGCTGCAGATCATAGGAGGCGGCAACCATTCCCGGGCGGAAATCGAAGGCATTTGCTACACGCCTCGTGATCTCCTCGTCATCGAGCCGCCCCGAACCGTAGGTATGGACTCTAAGGCTTAGCGGGTCAGTCCGTCCGGCGGCATAGCTCAACAGTAGCTCGCATTCATCCGCCAGTCCTGCGGCCACCACCTGTTTGGCCGCGTGGCGAGCGACATAGACCCCGGTACGATCGATACGCAGCGGGTCCTTGCCGCTGAGAGCGGCGCTGCAGTTGCGCGCGTACTCCCCATAGGTATCGATACCGGTCTTGCGTCCGGTCAGACCGGAGTGGAAGGTAGGACCGCCCTCGGTCGCCATCCCCTGCGGATTGATAACAATAGTGGGGGGCGGCCCATTGGGCAGATCCGCATCGGCGAGAATCGGCTCGATAATCAACTCGCGCAGATCGCTGCGCAGGCGCTCCTGGGGCCTGTCGCTTCCTGGCTGTAACGCCGCTAGCAAATCGATACTGTGGATGCCGACGGGCTTGCGATTGACATAGGCCACCGAGACATGAGCCTGTGCATCGGGGGAGAGATACGCCAGATCACTGTTGCTGACCGCTTCCTGCAGGCGTCGGGTCAGTCGATGGGCGAGTACCACCGGTAACGGCATTAACACAGAGGTTTGACGACAGGCATAACCGAACAGGGTAATTGAGTGGCTGGCGGGAATGTGGGCGATCTCCTCCGCTTCGCGCTCAGCCAGCAGTATTCGGGGAAAGGCGTAACCCTGCAGGTTGCCATGATTGATCATCACCGAACACTTATCAGCGTTGAAATCACCGCTCAGGTAGCCGACGTTTTTGACCATCTCCCGTGCGATCTCTGCATGATCGATATTGACCTCCGAATGCGTGCGGGTGGAGAGGAAGAGCACGCCACTGGCCAGCGCGCACTCCACCGCGACTCGCGCCGCGGGGTCCCTCGCCAGGTAGCGGTCGAGTATGGCGTCACTGATCAGGTCGCAAAGCTTGTCCGGGTGACCCGAGGTCACTGAGACAGAGGTAAAGACGAAATCCGGTCTCATGATTGCTTCTCCGAGTCGGTAGGTTTTGCCAGGCGCAGTGTCTTGACACCCTCGTTGATCAACAGGGGCACACTGGCGCCCGTCACTACTACGCCGGCATCGAGGAAGCTCAAAGGCACTGTACCGAGCAGGCGTCGCATGCCGGGTAGCAGCAGGGTTGACAGCTGCAGCAGAGCGGTTCCCGCGAGCGCCAGTTCCAGCCAGGGATTACGAACTTGTTGGGGGGAGGGATGATAGAGGCTGTAGCGGGTGGAGCGACAGGCGATGGCGTGCATCAACTGGGCCAGCGTGAGACTTTGAAAGACCATGGTGTTGGCGAGCGCGTCGCCTCCGCGGGTCCGGCCGAAGAGATAAGCGCCGAGGGCGCCGGCTGTTATGAATGCAGATTCCAGGGCCATCTTCTTCAACTTCTCCTTGGTGATGATCGCTTCATCGGCCGGTCGTGGTGTCTGACGCATCACATCGTCTTCAGGTGGCTCCAGCGACAGCGCCAGTGCCGGAAAGATATCAGTCACCAGATTGATCCACAGTAGCTGCATAGGGTTCAAGACCTGACCTAGACCGATGGACACGCCGGTGACCATAACTTCGATTTCGCTGAAATTGGTCGACAGTAGATAGTGCACCGACTTGCGGATATTGGCATAGATGGAGCGTCCAAGCCGGACCGCCTCTGCCATGGTGTGCAGGTTATCGTCCTCGATAACCATATCGGAGACCGAGAGGGCTACATCTGAACCGCTGGTGCCCATGGCGATGCCAATATCGGCCGATTTCAGGGCGGGACCGTCGTTGATACCGTCGCCGGTCATGGCCACTACATAACCGGCTTTCTGCAGGGCCTGTACAATCCGCAGCTTGTGCGCCGGACTGACACGCGAGAAGACGTCGACCCGTTTCACCAGAACAGCCAGCAACTCGGGATCCACCTTGTCAAGGTGGGCGGAATCCAGGATCTCGATGGCGCCGTTCTCATTCAAGCCTAACTGACGTGCGATCGCATAGGCGGTAGCGCTCTGATCGCCGGTGATCATGACCGTCTTGATACCGGCCCGGTGGTAGCGATTCATCAGCTCGGCCATGCCTGGGCGGAGTGGATCCTGCATACCGATCAGACCGATCCAGACCAGATTATCGGTACTGTCGTCACCTGGCCGGTCGGTAATACGGTAGGCGACACCGAGCACGCGCAGGGCCTTGGCCGCCATCTGCTCGTTGGTGTCGAGAATCCGCTGACGGGCATCGTCGTCCAGAGGGATCTCCCGTTCGCCACTCAGACGCGCGTTGGAGCGTTCCAGGAGTTGAGCCGGACTCCCCTTGACAGCGATCAAACGTCGCTTGTTATCCAAGCGATGCACCGTCGTCATCCAGGGACGCCCCTCCGCGCGTTCCTTCTTTAACAGACGCGTATGCCGACGTTGCAACTCGCCGACATCGATGCCATTGGAGCGGGCCAACTCCACCAACGCCACCTCGGTGGGAGAGCCGCAGAGCGCGACCTCTTCACCCTGACCGTTGAGTTCCACTTCGTTACACAGGCTGACCACCTCAAGCATGCGCAGAAGGGCGTTCATCCGCAGACTGAGGATCTCGCCGTCACCATCGAACACGCCCCCCTTGCGCACCTCGATTGTCAAATCATTCAGCTGCACCTCGACAACGGTCATATGGTTAGTGGTCAAGGTTCCGGTCTTGTCCAGGCAGAGCACCTGTAACGAACCCAGCGATTCCACTGCATCCAGCTTGCGCACCGCCACCTTGCGTTTATGCATGTCGTGGATGCCGAGGGCGAGGGTGGAGGTGGCCACGGCGGGCAGTCCCTCGGGCACTGCCGCTACCGCCAGAGAGATGGCGGACGTGAGCATCTGCAGCCAGGGTTGACCACGCATCAGTCCCAAAATGAAAATACCGGCGCAGGTGAGGGCGCTAAGTATGCCCAGTTGTGTGCCGAGTCTATCGAGCTGCTGTTCCATGGGCGTCGCCGGTGGACGCGTGATATTGACCAAGGACTGAATCCGGCCCAGCTCGGTGACGTCGGCGGTGTTCACCACCACCGCCACGGCATCGCCGCCGGTGACCAGCGTACCCCGATAGATCATGTTGCCGCGGTCGCCCAACATAGTGTCCACGGGCAGCAGGCTGGTAGCGGACTTCTGTACCGGCATACTCTCACCCGTCAGCGCCGACTCGTCCAGGGTGAGCCTGTGCGCCTGCAGAAGACGAGCGTCTGCCGCAACCTGAGAGCCGGGGGTCAAACGTAAAATATCCCCTGGCACCACCTCTTCGACCCTTAACCGCAAGAGGCCGCCTTCTCGCAGCAATTCGGTATAACTCGGTCCCAGACTGCCGAGGTCGGCAATGGTGCGTTCCGCATTCGCCTCCGTGAAATATCCGATCAGCGCATTGATAAGGACTACGCCGAGAATCACGCCCGCATCGACAATCCCCCCGGTGGCTGTGGCGATGACGGCAGAGACTCCCAACATGGCGACAGGCAGGCTATTGAACTGGCCCAGGACCATGTCGATTCTGGAGCGAGCATAGACCGCAACCAGCGAGTTGGGCCCGTATTGAGCCATGCGCCTGGCAGCCTCTTGTATGCTGAGCCCGTGCGTAGGCTCGACTGCCAGTTCGGCAAGGATGCTTTGCTGGGATTTTGCATGCCAGGGAAGAATCTGCTGTGACGTTTTCCGGCGTTTCCCCCGAGAGCTCCTCTCGCCTTTGGCGGAGGCGGTTTTCTTTAATGAGTCGGCCCGCAACCCAAGCCTATCGGAGAGGATTTCGGCAATGAAATCCTGCAAGGCTAGTTCCAACAGAGGTAGCAACTCCCGGTAGGAAAGCTTGGGGTTGAACAGGATGAGCACTCGGCCTGTGAGCTCGCTGGCTTCAACCTTTTGCACCGGCTCCAGAGTTGCAAGTAGCTGTTTCACCCGGTGTGTTGCAGAGGGTGAGCGATAGAGGCCAGGCAGGCTGATACGCAGGCGACCGGATACCTGGCAGTGGCTGACAGTGATTTGCACCGTTTGAACTCAGTTGATCGATCCCGTACATAAAAAGTTTAGTTCAAACACCCTGTGCACAAGGGTGAATCCGCCTCTGGTTTGTGCGGGCTGTTCATGGCCTTACGAGACCTGATGATGTGTCTGGGTAAACAGGAAAGACTTACATATTTTCGTTTTTGAACATCAATTTCAAGAAGGGAAGTGTTCGATAAACTATCCCGCCTATCATCCTGTGG
Organism: Chromatiales bacterium; assembly: GCA_050119415.1. Lineage (GTDB taxonomy): Bacteria > Pseudomonadota > Gammaproteobacteria > Chromatiales > Chromatiaceae > Thiodiazotropha. Next base: position 4,891 of record JASFJY010000222.1, read on the forward strand.
CTGTTTGTCGCGCGACACTGTGTCTCTTCACTTCAAGAGATGTTAGGGCGATTATCTCTCTGCAACTTCATTTTTTTGGGTTTGATTACATGGCCTATTTTAGCCCGGCAACCAAATAGCTTTAGTTAAGGTGCCGGGCTAACTTTTTTTGTCTCAACCGATTCAGACCCTTCATCACCGATTCCGCTTGCAGACTCAATTGGACGTCTCTATCACCCCTGATCAGGATCCCTTCTACGTCGACGCAGCGCCACAGCCAAGTGCGGACCCGGGTGATATCATCAATGTTCGCCAGTCTGTCTTCACGCTGGATCCGTTTTTCCATATACCGCACCTAGGACAAATCCTGGCAGATCATCTATCAGAGTATCAATGCCACTGGCCAGTCCATTGCAGTGTCTGGAACAGTGTTGGTGCCCACCACACCCTGGCCCAATGGCAAGCGCCCGATCATCAGCTATGCCGTGGGTACGCGTAGTATCGGTGACGCTTGCGCCCCTTCCTATACCCTCAGCCAGGGCACCGATTACGAGGACTTCTTCATTACGAGCTTGTTGGCCCAAGGCTGGGCCGTGGCCATCACGGACTATGAGGTCCTAGGCACACCGGAGATTCACACCTACATGGTCGGCCAGTCGCAGGGGCGGGTCGTCCTCGATATGGGGGAACACTAGCATTTCATCCGTTTTTTGACGGTCAAATCGACAAATAATTATTCATAAAATCAATGAGTTGTGATTGCTGTTTTTTAATAACTTCATATTATCAATTCACCAATACACTTTTCTAAAGTAGTTTCTAGAAAAGCGCCAGGTCGCCATTTCACCCACGCAACGCCGCGATACCGGCATAATGTGGGGTCCTATAAAAAAGCACGACG
>JASFJY010000223.1:0-5764 GCA_050119415.1 Chromatiales bacterium
GGCCATCCTGGAGGGAGCGCGGGAAGGCAGAAGCGTGGCCGAGCTGATGGAGTACGGGCGCACCCTGCTCACCGGCGATGATGTCATGGAGGGCGTGGCGGAGATGATCCACGAAGTGCAAATAGAGGCTACTTTCAATGACGGCACCAAGCTGGTGACTGTGCACGACCCTATCCTGCCCTCGGCAACGACTGAACAAACGGCTGTGATTCCCGGAGAGGTGATTACCGCTGAGGGTGAGAAAACACTCAACGCGGAGCGTGAAACAGTGACCCTCAGCGTGGCCAACACCGGCGACCGCCCTATCCAGGTGGGCTCCCACTACCACTTTGCGGAGACCAATCCCGCCCTCGAATTCGACCGGGAAAAGGCCCGGGGTTTTCGTCTCGATATCGCCGCCGGCACGGCGGTGCGCTTCGAACCGGGACAGACCCGTGAAGTGACCCTGGTGGCCTATGCGGGAAATCGCCGGGTCTACGGCTTCAACGGCAAGGTCATGGGAGGACTGGACTGATGGCGAAGATCAGCAATCGAGCCTATGCCGAAATGTACGGGCCAACCACCGGTGACCGGGTACGTTTGGGCGACAGCGAACTCTTTATCGAGGTTGAGCGGGACCATACCCTCTACGGTGACGAAGTGAAGTTCGGCGGCGGCAAGGTAATCCGTGACGGCATGGGACAAAGCCAACTGCCAAGCTCGGCGGTGGTGGATACGGTAATCACCAACGCCCTGATTCTCGACCACTGGGGCATCGTCAAGGCGGACGTGGGCATTAAGGACGGCCGTATCGCCGCCATCGGCAAGGCGGGCAATCCCGACGTGCAGCCCGGCGTCGACATCGTTGTCGGACCGGGCACTGAGGCGATTGCCGGCGAGGGCAGCATCCTCACCGCCGGCGGCATCGACTCCCATATCCACTTCATCTGTCCCCAGCAGGTGGAGGAGGCACTGATGTCGGGAGTTACCACCATGCTGGGCGGCGGTACCGGACCGGCCACCGGCACCAACGCCACCACCTGCACTCCCGGTCCGTGGCATATTCACCGCATGCTGGAGGCCTCGGAGGCGTTGCCCATGAACCTGGGCTACCTGGGCAAGGGCAACGCCAGCCTGCCCGCCGCCCTGGAGGAGCAGATTGCCGCGGGCGCCATCGGCTTGAAGCTTCACGAGGATTGGGGCACCACGCCCGCCGCTATCGACAACTGCCTCTCGGTTGCGGACAGCTTCGACGTACAGGTGGCGATTCATACCGACACCCTCAACGAATCCGGATTCGTCGAGCAGACCCTGGCGGCCATGAAGGGCCGCACCATCCACACCTACCACACCGAGGGCGCCGGCGGCGGACACGCCCCCGATATCATCAAGGCGTGCGGGCAGGCCAATGTGCTGCCCTCCTCCACCAATCCGACCCGTCCCTACACAGTGAACACGGTGGACGAACACCTGGACATGCTGATGGTGTGCCACCACCTCGACCCCAACATCGCCGAGGACGTGGCCTTCGCCGAATCGCGCATCCGCCGCGAGACCATCGCCGCTGAAGACATACTCCACGACCTGGGGGCCTTCTCCATGATCGCCTCCGACTCACAGGCCATGGGGCGCGTGGGCGAAGTGATTACCCGTACCTGGCAGACCGCGCACAAGATGAAAGTGCAGCGGGGCAGTCTGCCGGGCGATCCGGCACAGCACGACAACCATCGGGCCAAGCGCTACATCGCCAAATACACCATCAACCCGGCGATCACCCACGGCATCGCTCACGAGGTGGGATCGGTAGAGGTGGGCAAGCTTGCGGACCTGGTGCTCTGGAAGCCCGCCTTTTTCGGCACCAAACCCAGCCTCATCATCAAGGGCGGTATGATCGCCGCCGCGCCCATGGGCGACCCGAACGCCTCCATCCCCACGCCCCAGCCGGTGCACTACCGCCTTATGTTCGGCGCGCTGGGCAATGCGCTGCACGCCACCCGCATGACCTTCATCTCTCAGGCCGGGCAGGAAGCGGGCATCGCCCAGGCGCTCGGACTCAAATCGATGATCGGCGTGGTCGGCAACTGCCGCCAGGTGAGCAAGGCGGATATGGTGCTCAACGATTACCAGCCGCGGATCGAGGTGGACCCCCAGACCTACCTGGTCAAGGCCGACGGTGAGCTGCTGACCTGCGAACCGGCGGAGATACTGCCCATGGCCCAGAAGTACTTTCTCTTTTAAAGGGCGATATAACCATGATCAAACTGACCGAAAAGTCCGACCATGCCGACGCCGTCGACACCACCCTCACCCTGCCCCTGCACAGCCGCATTAAGAGCCGGCAACGGGTCAGACTGGACAACGGCAAAGACGCGGGTCTCTTTCTCGAACGCGGTACGACACTCAAGGACGGGGATCTGCTGATCGCGGAGAACGGGCTCAGGGTATTGGTAAAAGCGGCTGAAGAGGAGCTCTCCTGCATCGTCAGCGACGACCCTCATTTGCTTGCCCGTGCCTGCTATCACCTGGGCAACCGACACGTATCCATCCAGATAGAACCCACACGGGTGAGCTATCTGCACGACCATGTGCTCGACGACATGCTGCGTGGGCTTGGTCTGAAGGTAACGCTCGTGCGGGCGACCTTCGAACCCGAACCGGGCGCCTATGGCGGCAGCGCGGAAAAGGCTCACAACCATTCCCACCAACATGGCCATGCACACCACCACTGATGAGGCGCTCATGCTGCCCCGGCTACGGCTGTTGCAGCTCGTCAGCCCCTCTTTGCCTGTGGGCGCCTTCACCTACTCCCAAGGTGTGGAATGGGCCGTGGAGTGCGGCTGGGTGTCCGACGGGGAGTCGCTCAAAACCTGGATAGAAAACCTGCTCGGTACGAGCATGACCTACCTGGAGATCCCCCTGCTCACACGGCTCTATCACGCATCCGCCCTCAAGGACAATGAAGCCCTCGGTTACTGGAGCCGCTATCTGTTGGCCAGTCGGGAAACCCGGGAACTGCGCCAGGAAGAGCGTAACCGGGGCCGGGCCATGGCGTCACTGCTGCCCGAACTGGGTATAGCCATCCGCGCCGAACAACTGCAGGTTCTTAGGCAGTGTCAACTGGCATGTTTCGCTCATGCGGCACAGCATTGGCAAATTCCCTTGCGGGAGGCGGTGGCCGCTTACCTCTGGGGTTGGCTGGAGAACATCACCCTGGCCGGCGTAAAAATTATCCCCTTGGGACAAACGCTTGGACAAAAAATCATCGCAGAACTATCAACAGCCATTCCAGGGATCGTAACGGCCGGGCTTGAAATACCGGATGAACTCATCGGCGCCTCATGCACCGCCCAAGCCATCGCCAGCAGTCTGCACGAAACCCAATACACCCGCATCTACCGATCCTGAGAGAGAAGCTTATGAATAATCCATCACCCCTGCGAATCGGCGTCGGCGGTCCCGTAGGCTCCGGTAAGACCGCACTGCTTGAAATGCTCTGTAAAAAGCTGCGCAATCACTACCAGCTCGCCGTAGTCACCAACGATATCTACACACAGGAAGACGCGCGCATACTGACCGAAAACGAAGCCCTGGAGGCGGAACGCATCATTGGTGTGGAAACAGGCGGTTGTCCGCACACCGCCATCCGCGAGGACGCATCCATGAATCTGGCCGCTGTCGAGGACCTGTGTAATCGTTTCCCTGATTTGGATGTAGTCTTCATCGAAAGCGGCGGCGACAACCTCAGCGCCACTTTCAGTCCGGAGCTGGCGGACCTAACCATTTACGTCTTGGATGTGGCGGAAGGCGAAAAAATGCCCCGCAAAGGCGGCCCAGGCATTACCAGATCGGACCTGTTGGTCATTAATAAAATTGACCTCGCTCCCTATGTGGGCGCATCACTGAAGGTCATGGAACGTGACACCCTAGCAATGCGCAAAGACAAACCTTTTGTCTTCTCTAACATGAAAACTGGCCAGGGATTGGATGAAATCATCATGTTTATCAAGCACCACGGTATGTTGGACTCTGCAGAGGATAAGGTACTGACCGGCTGACATCCACTCGAAAAAGTATGAGTTTTGTCACAGATAATGCTCTTCTGACTGTGGTTAGCTTGTAGCATATTTACGGTGCTTTTCAAAACAGCATCGCGTAGCACAAAGAGCCCCCGGCATTACTTGGGAAACTTGGCCGTTTGACAAAAAAGAGCATTCTATAGACAAAACTCCACAGCTTGAAACGGTCAGGTTTCCGGGTATGCGCTTCGCCCGGATTGTTTTATTAAACGGATTCTTAAAGATGAGCTCGCAATGTTAAATTCTTTTCGTCTCAACCCTCTCTTCATAAATCAAATTTCCCATCTTAAAACAGCCGTGTTGGCTCTGTGCCTCATCGGTGTACTCGCTACGAACCAAAGTTACGCCGCTTACTACATGGAAAATCTGGATCGCGGCGTGGTTGCCGTAGCCCAGAGTAGCGGCGTATTTATCAGTTGGCGCTGGCTGGGCAACGAATCGAACCGTGTGGGTTTTAATGTGTATCGCAACGGCACTTTGTTAAACAGCTCACCACTTACCGACCGCACTAACTACATCGATTCCTCGGGCTCCACCTCCAGTACGTATACCGTAGCGGCGGTGATAGACGGGCAGGAGCAAGCCGCCTCGAGTCCGGTTACTCCCTGGTCTGACATCGCCAAGCGCATTCCGCTGAGCCGACCTGCAGGCGGCACCACCCCTGATGGCGTGGCCTATACCTATTCCCCCAACGACGCCACTGTTGCCGATCTCGATGGCGACGGTCAGTACGAGATCGTGTTGAAATGGGACCCTTCCAACTCCAAGGACAACTCACAGTCGGGTTATACCGGCAACGTCTACATCGACGCCTACGAATTTGACGGGACTTTTTTATGGCGCATCGACCTGGGTCGAAATATTCGCGCCGGCGCCCACTACACCCAATTTATCGCTTACGACTTGGATAGCGACGGCCGCGCAGAGGTGGCCATGCGCACCGCCGATGGAAGTATAGACGGCCAAGGCCAGGTGATTGGCAGCAGTAGCGCTGACTATCGCAACTCCGAAGGCTACATACTGAGCGGCCCCGAGTATTTGACCATTTTTGAAGGCAGCAGCGGAAGCGCCCTGGCGAGCACCGATTATGTGCCCGAACGCGGCAGCGTGTCGTCCTGGGGTGACAGTTACGGCAATCGAGTCGATCGGTTTTTGGCGGGTCTGGCCTGGTTGGATGGAGAAAAACCAAGCCTGATCATGAGCCGAGGCTACTATACGCGCGCGGTGATCGCCGCCTGGGACTGGCGCGACGGACAGCTTGACTCACGCTGGGTTTTCGATAGCGATAACGGCTACAGCGACTACCGCGAACAGGGTGCGCACAGCCTGACGATCGGCGATGTCGATGCCGATGGCCGCCATGAAATCATCTTTGGCGCTGCCGCCATCGACGATGACGGCACCGGCTTGTATTCCACCGGCCTGGGCCACGGTGACGCCCTGCACCTGTCCGATATGGACCCGGACCGTCCCGGCTTGGAAGTGTTTATGGTGCATGAGACACCATCGAGCTACGGTAGCCATGCTATCGAAATGCACGATGCCCAGACCGGCGCCATACTGTGGAGCGCATTGGGCGGTGGTAACGATATCGGCCGCGGCGTGGCGATGGATATCGATCCACGCTACAGCGGTTACGAAGCCTGGGCCTCTAGCGGCGATCTCTACTCGGCCACCGGTCAAGTAATCAGTTCAACCCGCCCTTCACA
>JASFJY010000224.1:0-5751 GCA_050119415.1 Chromatiales bacterium
GTTCCACCTCCCGGAGCACCTTGCGATAGGGCGTCTCGATAAAGCCCAGGGAATTGACGTGCGCGTGGGTGGCCAGCCGGCCTATCAACCCGATGTTGGGTCCCTCGGGGGTCTCGATGGGGCAGACCCGGCCGTAGTGGGTCGGGTGTACGTCGCGCACCTCGAAGCCGGCGCGCTCGCGGGCCAGGCCACCTGGACCCAAGGCAGAGACACGGCGCTTGTGGGTTACCTCTGAGAGCGGGTTATTCTGGTCCATGAACTGGGAGAGCTGGCTGGAACCGAAAAACTCCTTGATCGCCGCCGAGACCGGTTTGGCATTGATCATCTCCTGGGGCATCAGCCCCTCGGACTCGGCCTGGGTCAGGCGCTCCTTGACGGCGCGCTCGACACGCACCAGACCGACACGGAACTGGTTCTCCGCCATCTCGCCGACACAACGGATACGGCGGTTACCCAGGTGGTCGATGTCGTCCACCACGCCATTACCATTGCGGATGTCGATCAGCTCTCTGAGCACGTCGACGATGTCCTCTTTCGACAGCACGCCCTCGCCCTCTTCATCCTCGCGACTCAGGCGTCTGTTGAACTTCATGCGACCGACCGCCGAGAGGTCATAGCGCTCGGAGGTGAAAAAGAGATTGGTAAAGAGGTTCTGCGCCGCCTCTTTGGTCGGCGGCTCACCTGGACGCATCATGCGATAGATCTCCACCTGCGCCTCCAACTCATTGGTGGTGGGATCGATGCGCAGGGTCTCGGAGATGAAGGGGCCATGATCCAGATCGTTGGTGAAGAGGGTATTGATCTTCTTCACACCCTTTTCGACCAAAAGATCGAAGAGATCACTGGTGATCTCGGCATTGGCCTCGACGAGCAGCTCGCCGGTTTCCTTGTCTATCAGATTGTGGGCCAGCACTCTGCCGAGTATGAAATCGCGCGGCACGTCCAACTTGCTCACTCCCGCCTTCTCCAGCTCGCGGATATGGCGCGCAGTGATGCGGCGGCCGGCCTCGACGATGACCTGATCGCCGGCCTTGATGTCGAAACTGACGGTCTCGCCGCGCAGGCGCTCAGGCACCAGATCCAGCTTCAGCGTCTTCTTGGTCAGGCTGAAGGTGTCCGTCTCGAAGTACATCGCGAGAATCTGCTCGGTGTCGTAACCGAGGGCGCGCAGAAGAATCGTCGCCGGCAGCTTGCGACGACGGTCGATACGCACGAAGACGTTGTCCTTGGGGTCGAACTCGAAATCAAGCCAGGAACCGCGATAGGGAATAACCCGTGCGGAGAAGAGCAGCTTGCCCGACGAGTGGGTTTTACCGCGATCGTGATCGAAGAAAACACCGGGAGAACGGTGCAGCTGCGAGACGATGACCCGTTCGGTACCGTTGATGACGAAAGTGCCGGTGTCGGTCATCAGGGGCAGCTCGCCCATGTAGACCTCCTGCTCACGGATATCCTTCACCACCTTGGAACCGGCCGGCGCCTCCTTGTCATAAATCACCAGTCGCACCAGCACGCGCAGGGGGGCGGCATAGGTGGTGCCGCGTAACTGACATTCGCGGACGTCGAAGACGGGCTCGCCCAGCTTGTAGTTTACGTACTCGAGGACGGCATTACCGGAATAACTGGTGATCGGCATAACCGATTTAAAGGCCGCATGCAATCCCACCTCCTGACGCTGTTCGGGCCGTATGCCGTCCTGCAGAAAGTCGCGGTAGGAGTCGATCTGGGTCGCCAGCAGAAAGGGTACCTCTAGAATGCTGGGTCGCTTGCCGAAGTCTTTGCGGATACGCTTTTTTTCGGTGAAAGAATAGGCCATGCTGCCGTCCCTCAATGTCTTAAAGCTTTAATGGTTACGCTGTCGGTGCCAACTTCCCGCCGGCATCCGTCAACCACATCAAACAGGTTACCTGATTGACGGTTCAGGAGGACCGTTACCGGATGCTTTCCTGTCACCCGGCCCACCAACGGGAAAAGGCCGGTGGCATTACGCCACCAGCCCAAATCCCTGGTTGCAGACGATTGTGACGAGAATCTTATTTAATCTCTGCCTTGGCGCCTGCCTCTTCCAGCTGCTTCTTGACCTCTTCGGCCTCTTCCTTGCTGACACCTTCCTTCAGAGTGGTCGGTACGCCCTCAACGGCCTCTTTGGCCTCCTTCAGGCCCAGACCGGTGATAGCGCGGACCGCCTTGATGACGGCTATCTTGTTACCGCCGAAATCAGCCAACACCACGTCGAACTCTGTCTTCTCTTCAGCGGCGGCTTCAGCACCACCGGCAGCGGCAACAGGTGCAGCAGCTACAGCAGCGGCAGCGGAGACACCAAACTTCTCTTCCATTGCCTCAATCAGCGCGACCACGTCCATTACGGACATCTCGGCAATCGCGTCGAGGATCTCTTCTTTTGAAACGGCCATTTTTAAGCTCCCAAAAATTCTATTAGCACGAAAATTGTAAATGTAAAGCCGATCAGGCCGCCTCTTTGGCGTCCTTGATCGCAGCCACAGTCCGGACCAGCTTGCCAGGCACCTCGTTGAGGGTGCGTGCCAGCTTCTCTACCGGTGCCTTCATCAGCGCCATCAGCATGCTGATGGCCTGTTCGTACGTCGGCATCTTGGCCAAGGTTTCGATATCGTTGGGGGCAAGCATCTTGCCGCCGATCGATACCATCTTGACCTCGAGAAGCTTGTGCTCCTTGGCAAAGTCCTTAATGACGCGGGCAGCGGCACCTGGATCCTCCTGCGAAAAGGCGAGGATCAGCGGACCCGTCATCCCTTCCTGCATGCAGGCGAAATCGGTGTTTTCCACGGCACGCTTGGCCAGGGAATTCTTGACCACTCGCATGTAGACGCCGTTGTTGCGCGCTTCACGGCGCAACAGGGTCATCTGCTCGACGGTCAATCCCCGGTACTCAGCGGCAATCGCGGAAAGCGCGCTGCTGGCCACGTCATTGACTTCGGCAACGATGGCTTTCTTCTGCTCAAGGTTGAGTGCCAAAACTCGTTACCTCCTGATAATGGGGAGATCTACATCCCCCAATCACACTTCGCAACCCCAGAGGGATTGCACCTTAACGTGCACCATCATCAGGAAAAGATCCTGATTGGGGGTGCCCCGTCTGCGCAGGCGATCATTAAGCACGGCTCTTCGCGCACCTGCGGTCTTTGACGGTATCGGCCCTTCGCCGATACCCCAAAGTTCTCGGGCATGCCGGTCGAGACAACGACCGATATGCATCAAACAGTTAAATGGCCAGTGAGGACTGATCCAGCGTCAATCCTGGTCCCATGGTCGAGGAGACCGTCACCTTCCTCAGATAGACGCCCTTCGCCGAGCTGGGTTTTGCCTTGACCAAGGCGGTCAGCAAGGATTCCAGATTCTCTTTCAGCTTTTGTGACTCAAAATCGACCTTACCAATGGTGCAGTGAATGATACCCGCCTTATCGGTGCGGTAGCGCACCTGACCTGCTTTGGCATTCTGCACCGCTTCCGCCACGTTAGGGGTCACGGTACCCACCTTTGGATTGGGCATCAGGCCACGAGGACCGAGAATTTGGCCCAGCTTACCGACCACGCGCATGGCATCCGGGGTAGCGATCACCACGTCAAAATCCATCATGCCGCCTTTGATCTCCTCTGCCAGGTCCTCGAAACCAACAATGTCAGCACCGGCCTCCTTGGCGGCCTCGGCATTGGCGCCCTGGGAAAAAACCGCCACGCGCACCGTTTTGCCGATACCGTGAGGCAGCACCGAGGCACCGCGAACAACCTGGTCCGACTTGCGGGCATCCACACCCAGATTGACACTGACGTCGACAGACTCGGTGAACTTGACCGAGGAGAGTTCCTTCAACAGGCCGAAGGCCTCGTCGGCGGCATAGGCCTTTGCGGACTCCACTTTTTCGCGAATCGCTTTCGCGCGCTTGCTCAACTTTGCCATGACTTATTCCACCCCTTCCACATCAAGGCCCATCTGACGGGCGCTGCCGGCGATGGTCCGTACCGCCGCATCCATGTCCGACGCCGTCAGGTCAGGCATTTTGATATTGGCGATCTCTTCGAGCTGCGCACGGGTCACCGTGCCCACCTTGACTGAGTTGGGCGTCGAACTACCCTTGGGCAGTCCGAGGGCCTTCTTCAGCAGCACCGACGCCGGCGGCGTCTTGGTGATGAAGGTGAAGGAACGGTCGTTGTAGACAGTTATGACCACGGGGGTCGGCAAACCCTTCTCCACGCTCTGGGTCTTGGCGTTGAAAGCCTTGCAGAACTCCATGATGTTGACGCCATGCTGGCCCAACGCGGGACCCACAGGGGGACTCGGATTGGCTTCACCCGCTTTCACCTGAAGCTTGATGTAAGCCATTATCTTCTTAGCCATAGTTAACCTCTCTGTCGGGTGCGAACGCCTTGGACTCTCACCTTGGCTCCCCGGTCAATAAACGGATCGGCGAGATCGTTGTTCGATGCGCCTAGCCTTTCTCTACTTGGCCGAACTCCAGGTCCACCGGAGTAGAGCGGCCGAAAATCAGTACCGACACCTTGAGCCGGCTCTTGTCGTAGTCGACCTCTTCGACCACGCCGGTGAAGTCGTTGAACGGGCCGTCGGTGACCCGCACCACCTCGCCCGGTTCGAACAACACCTTTGGCCGCGGCTTCTCCACACCCTCCTGCATGCGTTGCAGGATGGCGTCGGCTTCCTTGTTGGAGATCGGTGCCGGACGATCGCCGGTACCACCGATAAAACCCATAACCTTGGGCACGTCCTTGACCAGATGCCAGGTGTCGTCCGTCATCTCCATCTGCACCAGGACATAGCCAGGGAAGAATTTCCGTTCGCTGCGACGCTGCTGCCCGGCACGCATCTCGACCACCTCTTCAGTCGGCACGAGGATCTCACCGAACTTGTCCTGCATGCCAAAACGCTCAATACGCTCCTTCAACGAGCGCTGAACCTGCGACTCGAAGCCGGAATAGGCGTGCACCACATACCACCGCATTGCCATAGTTGCTCCTTATGCTCCGGTCAACGCTTTGAGAATCGCACCCAACATCATGTCGAACAGCCACAGGACCACACCCATGATGAGAACCATGACAAACACAATCAGGGTGGTCTGTACCGTCTCCTGGCGGCTGGGCCACACGACCTTACGAACTTCGACCTTCGAAGCGGCGGCAAAATCCCAGACTGTCCGCCCCAACGCCGTATGGTAGACTATGAATGCGGCCACTCCGACCAGCGCCAGCAGGCCGAGCACGCGCAACAGCTGCGAGTAGGCATCAAGATAGTAGAAACCTAAGATGGCTCCAACTACGATCGCTACTGCCAACAGCAGTTTGACAGTATCGAAACCGGATGCCTCAACTTGGGTATTCGCACTCATATGTTCTGCATGCCTCAAGGCCTGTTGATACCGAATTCTAAAAAAGCACCATCAGCCCCTACTTGGCGCTATAAACCTACTTGGCGCCATTCACAGGCCTTATATCTGGCAGGCCAAGAGGGAATCGAACCCCCAACCTGCGGTTTTGGAGACCGCTGCTCTACCAATTGAGCTATTGGCCTAAAAAAAACGGTAAAAAGCGGAGCCGGCACCAGGCCGGCCCCGCGGGTTTACTTCTCGATCACTCGATAATCTTGGATACCACACCGGCACCGACGGTCCGGCCGCCCTCGCGAATCGCAAAGCGCAGACCCTCTTCCATGGCGATCGGCGCGATCAACTTCACGGTCATCTTCACGTTGTCGCCGGG
>JASFJY010000225.1:0-5748 GCA_050119415.1 Chromatiales bacterium
TTCAGAGGTTTGCCTGAAGCCGTCAAGTGAACCCTGCTGAAGCGGCCACTTAGCAGCAGACAGGCCACGGTCAATAGGGGCTAGGCTTCAAGAATCCGCGGTTGTGGACGATATACCATTTTAAGGTGGGGTGTTGGTCTTTCAACAGGCGGCCTGTATGCCAGGTCATAAGGAAGCGACCGAAAAGCCCCAGCGCCTTTACCCGTGTGCGGGGACGGAAGTGCGGATTTTCGCACCCAGCGTCTTTTGTCCTTTGGTGATCTGAGAACAGTGACATCCGCCTCCGCTGGGAGCCCCAGACATGGTTTTAGGGGGGGGTAACAGACAAAGGAACGCTCAAAGGGACAGAGTTCATGTTATCTTACCGCATAGGGATTTTGGGTCTACTGATCGCTATCCTCTCGCTCCGTGAGCTACGGCCTATGCCGGGGGCGTCGCCGTGAGAGAGTTGCGCCATATGCTAATCGTCTCAGGGCTGGTGTTGCTGTTGGCCCTGTTGCTGTTGGCGAACTACGGGCATGAAGTGGAGACGCGTCAGCGCTTCATCGAAACTTCCCGGGAGACGGCTATGGAGAGTCGTCTGCACAGTTATCAGCGTCTGCTGGAAGTGCTCTACGATAATCTCTTCAACCAGCCGGAAGTGACGGCAGTACTCGCCCAGGCCCTGGAGGCGGATGCAGAGGAAAAGGCCAGGCTGCGAGGCAGGCTCCATCGGGATTTCTTCCCGACTTTCAAGCACCTGCGGAGCAATGATTTTCGCGAACTGCAGTTTGTTCTTGCGGACGGACGCTCATTCATACGTTTCAACCGTCCCGATCTTTACGATGATCCAATCGCCGAGCAGCGTCCCCTGTTGAAGCGGGCGTTACAGGGAGAGGCACAAAACGGTGTACTGGAGATTGGACGGGTCTACCCTGGTTTCCGTTTTGTCTTTCCCTTACGACATGCCGGAAGGGTGGTGGGGGTCGTCGACTTCTGTCTCTCCTTCGAGCCCATACGCCATGCGCTGGACACTATCGAGGGGTATGCGCACAGTAAAACCCAGTATATGGTGCAAAAGAAACTGTTCGAAGCCGTCAGCCATCCCAGTGCGTATGCCCTTTTTCGCGATGCGCAGATCAGCGATGAGTTTGTGGTGGAGCGACACGTGGATCGACCTGAGGAACTTGCGGCGGTTGCTTGGCTGGATGAGGAGTTGAGGGGAGAACCGCTTGTACGGCAGATGCTCAATGATGGCGGGTATTTGAACCTGATCCGATGCCGGGGGCTCGGTGACTGCCATGTGGTGATCTTACGTCCTGTCCAGGACAGCCTGGGTCGGGCGGTCTGCTATATCTACTCCTCGATACCGATGCCCGGCATCGACTATCTGCGCAGCTCCCATTTGAGCGCCTTCCTGATAGGCGCCTTGCTGATCATATTGATGGCGGGGGCGGTGCGTCGCTGGCTCGACTCGACTCACCGCCTGCGGACCATCAGCGACAATATGGCGGAAGGCATGTACGTGATGGATGAGGCCGGCAAGATCATCTATGTCAACCCGATGGCCTGCGAGATTCTGCGCTATGACGCCAAGGCGCTGATAGGCGCCGAGGCGCACGATCTGTTCCATGCGCACGATCAAGTGCACCCGCCGACCACACAGTTCTGTCCCATCCGACTGCAGGCCCTCTCCGGCGAGATCTACCGTAGTGCCGAAGAGCATTTCCGGTGTCAGGATGGCGAAATTATCCGGGTCAGTGTTGTCAGCTCTCCTTTCTGGTCAAATGACACCCTGTCGGGATCAGTGGTGCTGTTCCGTGACATTACCGCCGAATATGAGGACAAGGCACGGCTGCTGCGCAGCGATATCGCCTTCAGCAGTGTGGCCGAGGCTATCATGGTGACCGCTCCGGATGGGATGATCCAAGCCGTCAATCGGGCATTTACCCAGATCACCGGTTTCAACGAGTCGGATGTAATCGGCCAGACGCCTCGGATGCTCAAGTCGGGGCGCCATGGCGATGTATTCTATCAACGGATGTGGCATCGCATCAGGCATCAGGGGAGTTGGGAGGGCGAGATCTGGAACCGTCGTAAGAATGGAGAGATCTATCCTGAACATCTGCGAATCGTCGCCGTGAAACGGTCGGATGAGGAAGTCACCGGTTATGTGGCTACATTCAGTGACATCACTGATAAGTTGAGACAGGAACAGGCGCTACGTAAGCTGGCCTACCACGATCCCCTGACGGGTCTGCATAACCGGGCGGCCTTCCTGGAAATGTACGATCATGCGATTGTCCACGCGGAACGACATGGTCAGCGTCTGGCGCTCCTCTACCTCGATCTCGATCGTTTCAAAAAGATCAACGACACACTGGGCCACATGATTGGTGACAAGGTGCTGGAAGAGAGCGGCCGGCGATTGCGGGAGGCGGTGCGCAGCGAGGACGAGGTGGCGCGCCTCGGTGGCGACGAGTTCATCATCATGCTGGAGGGTTTTCTCCACGAGGACACCCCGGCACGTGTGGCGCGTAAAGTCATCAGCATGCTGGTACAGCCTATTCAGATCGAACAGCATACCTTGCATGTGACAACCAGCATCGGTATCGCTGTCTACCCGGATGACGGAGCGGACGCCACTAGTCTGTTGAAAAATGCAGACGCTGCCATGTATATGGCCAAGCAAGAGGGGCGCAATGGTTTCCACTACTTCACTCGAGCCATGGCTATGCGGGCGGAGGATCGCTTCAACCTGGAGATCGACCTTCACAACGCCTTGATGAACGAGGAGTTTCTGCTCCATTATCAGCCGAAAATCGATCTGCGGACCGGACAGGTCATCGCTCTGGAGGTGTTATTACGCTGGCAGCATCCCCAACGCGGCCTGTTGGCTCCATCGGAGTTTCTCGCGGTTGCTCACGATGGCGGCGTCATGCGCGACATCACCCACTGGGTGATTACCGAATCCTGCCGCCAGTTGCAGGAGTGGTTGGATGCCGGGCTTGATCCCGGTCGCATCGCCATCAATATCGATTCGCACACCCTCAACAGCGAGGACGCCTACGATCAGATCTGTCGTACCGTGGAAGTCAGCGGCATCTCGCCCAACCGTGTGGAGCTGGAGATACCGGAGAGCGGCCTACTGGAGATGAGTTTCGACGACGAGTTCTGGCAGCTGCTGGTGGATAAGGGATTCGAGTTCGCTATTGACGATTTCGGCATTGGCGAGTCCTCCCTGTTGCGCCTGAAACATCTTCCGGTCACCACTCTGGAGATCGACAAATCCTTTATAAGCAACATGGGTAGTGATGAGGGCGATCGGGCAATTATTCGCACTGCGGTGGCGATGGGGCAGAATCTCGGCGTGCGGGTATTGGCTGAGGGGGTGGAGCAGGAGCGTCAGCTGGCCTTTCTCTGCGAGCTGGGTTGTGATGTGGCCCAAGGCTATCTATTTTCAATCCCGCTTCCGGCGCAGCAGATACCCGCGCTGCTTGTCGAGGGCGCCTACAAGGAGATTCTGGAAGCCTGTCAGCCTGCATCCGGCCAAGATCAATGAGTCGGGCCGGGATTTAGACTATCATCCTATTTAACCCGAATGAATCATTAGGGTTAATACGCTTGTAAAAGGGGGGATGAAGAGGGTATGAATGACAAGTTTATGATATTGCCGAGTGCCAAGTTTGAGCGTATCCGGCTGGTGAAGATTCCCTACGATCTGGAAAAACATGAAGCCTTCCGTTTCGCCACCGGCATCATCGCACAGGCCGAAGAGTGCATCGACAACTGCCACTGGGAAGATATCGCCGAAGCGCTTGAGGCGCGGGGGTTCGAGCCGGTTGATGCGATAATCGGTCCGCCCCTCGATTGAGTGTCGGATGGTGGTTGGCGCCTATTTCAAGTCTTCGAATTCATCCAAGTCCATCTGTAACAGAATCGCCTTGCGCAGCAGTTTCTGCTCCTTGCGCAGGGTATGGCGCAGGTCGTCCATTTCCTTCTCCAACTCTTGGATGCGGTAGATCAATTCGTCCGCATTGGGAGTGAGTGCCGTAGCGGGCCGCTTTGCGGTGGCCTGGTTGCCGTTCAGTCTCAGGGGGGAGACCGAGGCCTTTGGCAGTTGTTCTGGCAGTGGTTCGCCCGGCCGCGGCTGGTCCGCTTCACCGGGAGGCGGATCGAAGCTGACCTCCAGCTCCAGCTCCTGCATCACCGAAAGGACGGCGTCCTTGTCCAGGTGGTGCAGCTCTTCCAGACAACCGTATAACATCAGCCGGTCACACATGGCGTTGATGCGTCGTGGCACGCCGCCGGTGAATTCGTGGATCATGCGGAAGGTGCCGTCGGCGAAGGTGGGATCCTCCTGCCAGCCGACCAGCTGCAAACGATGCAGGATATATTTCTCCGTCTCTTCGCTACTCAGCGGCTCCAGGTGATAGGAGGCGATGATGCGCTGGCGTACCTGCTCCATGCCGGGGCTCTGCAGGGTGCGCTTGAACTCCTCCTGACCGAGCAGGAAAGTCTGCACCAACGCCCGGTTGTCGACCTGGAAGTTGGAGAGCATGCGCAACTCCTCCACTGAGCGAGCGGGCAGGTTTTGCGCCTCGTCGACCACCAGCAGCATCTGCTTGCCTTCAGTGTGTCGGGCGCGGGCGATGGCCTCCAGGTTGTGTAGCAGGGTGGCCTTGTTGAGACCCTCATGGGCGAGTCCGAAGGAGGCGCAGACCATGCGCAGCATGTCATCGGGATCGACCTGAGTGGTGACCAGCTGGGCAGCCATCACATTCCTGTCATCGATTTCACTGAAGAGATTGCGCACCAGGGTGGTTTTGCCGGTACCGATACCGCCAGTGATGACGATGAAGCCTTCGCCCTGTTCGAGGCCGTAGCGCAGATAGGCCATGGCCCGGTTGTGCCCCTTGCTGTTGAAGAAGAACTTATGGTCGGGGGTCAGCTGGAATGGTTTCCCATTTAACTTGTAGAAGTCATCATACATGGTGATTTGCCTTAGCTTGCTTGCGCAATCCCACAACGACATGAGTTCATAGTCAACTGCCGCCGTGGTTGCGGCGGTGTTGCGGGTAGGTTTGTATTGTGCGTGCTCCATCCCATTGTCTTTATTATGCATCTTATCGGCAATACTGCCTACCTTCGGGTGGCTCGGCGGATTTTTATTTCAATTATGCTAAATCCAGCAGCAAACGAGGGTAAATCGGTGATTGACCCGTTTCATTGGACTCTACTATCTTCAAAATCGAAAACGATCCTAACTGAACTGACAAAAAGTATACAAAAAGTAGGTGAATTCGACCCGTTGGGTTGCTGTGTTATTAGCATTGAGGAGATGACATGTTGAAGTCTGGTGACAAGGCCCCCCCGTTCGAGCTGCCGGATGCAGATATGCATATGGTGAGTTCCGAGAAATTTCTCGGCAACAGCCATCTGGTACTCTATTTCTACCCCAAAGACGACACCACCGGCTGCACCATCGAGGCGGTGGAACTCTCTGATCTGATGGAGGAATTCGCTGCCCACGATACCCAAGTGTTCGGCATCAGCCGGGATAGCTGGGTCAGCCATGCCATGTTTCGCGACAAACATGGCCTGATGGTCACCCTGTTGGCGGATATCGAAGGTGAGGCCTGCTTTGCCTACAATGTTTGGCGAGAAAGGGAGAAGAATGGGGAGAAGCGCATGGGTATCCTGCGTTCCACCTTCATTATCGACAAGTCCGGCGTGATAAAGGAGGCGATCTATGATGTCAAACCCAAG
>JASFJY010000226.1:0-5743 GCA_050119415.1 Chromatiales bacterium
CTGTTGCAACAGAACAAAACCTGGCTTTCCATCGAGCTTAGCGACAACTCCGGAAAGCGTCTCTACCCGCTTGGCACTCCCCCCGATCCAGCTAGTTATCCAGGTCGCGTGCAGACACAGCGTCTCTCCGTGGGGTTCGCTGAACCGGCCCTGGCCCAACTTGAAGTCACCAGGAATATCACGCCCCTGCTGACTGAGATAAAGGGCCTGGAGGAACGTCTCAACATTGCACTCCTGTTGCTCTTATTCGCCTTCGTGCTGCTCACCGGTGGCACCATGGAGAGACAGGTATGCCGCCGCCTGAAAAAACTCTCACAGGCGGCCAACCGGTTAAGCGCTGGTGACTACGAAGCTGCTCTTCCGCATCAAAGCAGTGACGAGATAGGGGAACTGACCTACAGCTTCCACAGCATGCGACAGACGCTCGCCAGCTACCACCGGCAGCTGCAGGGCGAGATCGACAACCACCGGCGCACCGCTGAGGCCCTTGAGCAGGAGAAGGAGCTGGTCTCCTACCAAGCCACCCACGACCCCCTTACCGGCTTGATCAATCGCCGCGAGTTCGAACGTCGCCTTACCGAGGTGCTGCATCAGGCCAGCGTGGAAGACAGTCATCACGTATTGCTCTATATGGATCTCGACCAGTTCAAGATCGTTAACGACACCTGTGGTCATGTCGCCGGCGATGCCCTGCTGCAACAACTCAGCCTCACCTTCAAGGATTGTATCCGGCAAAACGACTCCCTGGCCCGTCTCGGTGGTGATGAGTTTGTTGTTCTGCTCAACAGCTGCAACCTGGACAATGCCCTGAGAGTGGCGGAAACCCTGCGTCGGACTATCCAGGATTTCCACTTTGCCTGGGAGGGCAAGACCTTCAGAGTGGGCGTCAGCATCGGCGCGGTTGGTGTCGACAGGTACAGCGGCGGCATTCGCAACCTGATCAGCGCAGCCGACTCCGCCTGCTACATGGCTAAGGAGAAGGGCCGCAACCGGGTACAACTGTACCTGAAAACGGACGAGGAGCTGGTCCGCCAACAGGGCGAGATGCTCTGGGTAACCCGCATCACCGAAGCGTTGAATAATGACAAGTTTGAGCTTTTCTGCCTCCCCATCGTCAACCTGTCCCCCACCGGATCGGCATCACACCATTATGAAATCCTGCTTCGCCTGCGGGAGCCGAATGGCGACCTCACACCGCCCGGTGCCTTTATTCCAGCAGCCGAACGCTACAATATGATCACCCAGGTGGACCGCTGGGTGGTCGATCATATTTTCGACTATCTGCGGCAACGGCGGCGAGCCGACAAGCTGCGTTTCTCCATCAACCTCTCCGGCAAATCAATGGGCGATAAGGCCCTATTGGAACACATAGAAAGCCGATTCAGGAACGGCGATGTGGGCAAGCATGAGATCTGTTTCGAGATAAGCGAATCAGCCGCTATCATCTCCCTTGCGGCGGCACGCCATTTCATGGAATCCCTCAGACTGTTTGGCTGCCACTTCTCACTGGACGACTTCGGCAGGGGGATGTCTTCCTTCTCCTACCTGAAAACCCTGTCGGTGGATTACCTCAAGATCGATGGCACTTTCATCCGTGACATCGTCATCGACCCGGTAGCTCGCGCAATGGTCAATGCCATCAACCAGGTTGCCCACACCATGAATCTGCGAACCATCGCGGAATATACGGAGAGCCAATCCATACTGGATGAATTACAACGCCTGGAAATCGACTATGCCCAGGGATTCCACATCTGCAAGCCCTTTCCAATCGCCGAGCTATCGCGCAACAGGGAGTGGGATAGAAGACAATCCCAGGACGCTGCCCCGCCCGCGTTGGATGACCGCGAGATTACTGAGGGGTGATCCTCGGCCGTAACGGGGTGGGCCGATCCATCCTCGTCGCCCTGTTTGTGGTTTATATAAGTTGGACGGAATGATTCCGAACAACGATCCCGGCACGATCATTGCGAATAATCTGGTGCAGTAATCGGGCTGACCTGGGACTGTCAGAGAGCGGGCTGACCTGGGACTGTCAGAGAGTGTGGGTCGGGCGGTCCGATTTGAGAGCGCCGGCGAGATAGGTCTCGATCTTGTTGCGGGCCATGCCGCCGTCCTGGTCGCTGAACTGGACGCCGATGCCCGCCGCGCGGTTGCCCTCGGCACCGACCGGTGTGATCCAGATGATCTTGCCGGCTACCGGCAGGCGCTCCGCCTCGTCCATCAGGGTCAACAGCATGAAGACCTCGTCACCCAGGCGATACTGCTTGGTGGTGGGGATGAAGAGTCCGCCGTATTTCACGAACTGCATGTACGCCGCATAAAGGGCGTTCTTGTCCTTGATTGTCAGTGAGAGAATGCCTTGTTTGGGTCCACCAGCCATGATTATACCTAAATTGCTCTCTGTCGGCCTGTCACTGATGGCAAGCACGCCATACGATGAGCAGTTTTTCCAACAACAGTTGTGGATTGATATTACTGCCGATGAGGCCGCGGGCTTCGTAGATCAGCCCGAGGTATCGATGCAGGGCTTCCGAGTTTAACTTATCGGCCACTCCCTGCAAAGCTTTAACCTGATCCTGATTGAAAAGATGAGGAGGCCGTTCCGCCGTCTGCAGCCTCAGTAGGTCGATAACCCAGCCGCAGAGCCACTCCAGCAACAGCTGCGCATCGAAACCGCTCCAGACGCCGGCCAGTGCCACCGGATCTTGCCCTGGATTGCCGAGGGCGAGGAACTGTTTGAGCATCTCTTCGCGGGCTGCCAACAGCTCGGCGTCGTCCAACTCCAGGGCCAGCAACGGCGCGCCGCTGGCCAGCGCCAGCAGGGTTGCACCGTCACTGTGCATGATCTTACCCTGAAGCCAGGCCAGCGAGGCCGCTTGCGGCGGAATCTCAAACAGCAGCTTCTGACAACGGCTGCGGATGGTCGGCAGCAAGCGCGCCGGTTGATCGGTCAGAAGCATGATCAGCGTATCCTTGGTCGGCTCCTCAAGGGTTTTCAGCAGGCTATTTGCCGCCGGAGTATTCATGCGGTGGGCGGGCTGGATCAACACCACCTTGTGACCGCCGCTCTTTACCGTTAACGCAGCGCCGCCGGTCAGGGCGCGGATCGCCTCGATCTTGATCTCGCCGCTCTTGCTCTCTGTATCTGGCTCGACCCATTGAAAATCGGGATGGCTGCCGCTGTGCAACAGATGGCAGTGACGGCAGGCGCCACAGGGGCGGCCCTCGGCGTCGCTGTCGTGACAAAGCACGGACTGAGCGAATGCCAGGGCAAACTGCTCCTTGCCGACACCGCGGGGTCCGCAGAAGAGCAGTGCATGAGGTAATCGCCCCTGGCGGCGGGCCTGCTGCAGGCGATTCCACTGGTCCTCCTGCCAGGGTAGTCGAGTGTGTACCGCGCTATCCATCCTGACACTCCAGAAATCTACCGATTACACGGGCGATCTGCTGCTGCACCTGCTCCAAGGCCGGTGAGGCGTCGATCACCTTGACCCGCTCCGGTTCTTCGCCGGCGATCGCCAGATAGCCCTGACGCACCCGCTCGAAGAAGTCGTGTTCCTCCTTCTCGAAACGGTCGGGTGTAGAGCGACTGCCGGCCCGGGCCATGCCGGTCTCCACCGGGAGGTCGAGCAGCAGGGTCAGGTCGGGCCGCAGATCCGACTGGATATAGTTCTCAAGCACGGCTATTCGTTCTCGGGCGATGCCCCGCCCCGCTCCCTGATAGGCGTAACTGGCATCGGTGAAGCGGTCGCAGAGTACCCAGGTGCCGGACTCCAGCGCCGGCAGGATCTTGCGCTGGAGATGCTCGGCGCGGGCCGCGAACATCAGCAGCAGTTCCGTCTCATCGGCCATGCCGGTGTGCTGGTGGCCCAACAGTAGTTCTCGGATCGACTCTCCCAGCGGTGTGCCGCCCGGTTCGCGGGTGAACAGCACCGGCTTGCCGCTGGTTTCAAGCAGCGACTTAACAAAGGCCAGGTTACTGCTTTTACCAGCTCCCTCTCCACCCTCGACAGTGATAAATCGTCCCCTGAGCTTCATCGTTTCAATTGGTATTTACGCACGGCTTCGTTGTGCGCTTCCAGGGTGTTGGAGAAGTGGTGGCCGCCATCTCCCGTGGCGACAAAATAGAGGGCCGTCCCATCCTCCGGATGCAGGGCCGCCTCGATCGCCATGCCGCTGGGCATGGCAATGGGGGTCGGCGTCAAGCCCTTGTGGACATAGGTGTTGTATGGGGTGTCGGTAACGAGATCCCGGCGGCGGATATTGCCGTCATAGCGCTCGCCCATGCCGTAGATCACGGTGGGGTCGGTCTGCAGACGCATGCCCTTGCGCAAGCGGCGAATAAAGACCCCGGCGATCTTGCTCCGCTCTGAGGGAACGCCGGTCT
Source organism: Chromatiales bacterium (assembly GCA_050119415.1). GTDB lineage: Bacteria > Pseudomonadota > Gammaproteobacteria > Chromatiales > Chromatiaceae > Thiodiazotropha. Next base: position 4,391 of record JASFJY010000226.1, read on the forward strand.
CTTTTTCGATTATCGAGGCAAGGATCAGGGCCTGATAAGGAGAATCGAGCGGCAGATCCTTGTCCCGTTTCTCCCAGGCCGTCTGTAGGAAGGTCGTCATGCGCTGGTGGGCCCGCCGTAAAAACTCTGCATCCGTGGTTCCTTTGGGAAAGTGGTAAGTATCGGGATAGAACCAGCCTTCGGGATGCATAGCCTCCAGCCCCAGCCTTGACATGACCTCCTGCTCCTCGACTCCCGCAAGGGTCTGAGTCAGTGCCTGGTGACGCCTGACAGCCGCCATCAACTGCTTAAAGGTCCAGCCCTCGATAATGGTCAGGGCGTGCTGCACGACCCGGGAGGAGGTCAGGATATCGAGCAACTGTGGAGGCGTTATCCCCGGCGGCAGATGATACTCCCCCGCCTTGAGCTGACTGGCCTGACCGCTCCATCGCGCCCACAGATACAGCAGAACCGGCTTGTTGAGCAGCCCCTGCGCCGACAGCTCCCTGGCTACTTCGCGGATGTTGGTACCCGGTTTCAGATCGTAGATTTTACCCGTCTCGGGCAACGCCAGAGGTGTATTGACAAACTCGTCATACTCCATCCAGCCCCATGCAAACAAGATACTAGCGGTAAAGATGGCGATTCCGAGCAGTCGATTTAGCATGATGGGACTATTCTACTGATTTCAGTGCGTTTTGCAGTTGTGAAACAATCACTTTAACCTGAATCCGTGGATTCAGAAGATGTGCGGCGTGCAACATGTTGATTCGCATAGCTTTATAAAAAACGCAGTCATTTCCACAAGGATTGGCATGCATTTTCAGATGGCTAGCGCTAATACTTCATTTTATTTCATAGATAAAATTTTTAACTTACTGTAATTAATGTTTAATCATGACATATTATACAAAGTATAAAGTGTATTCGCGTCGCCTTCAGGGATTTTCATTCGGGAGGGGTTCTCAGCCTGCATGCCGCAAAAGGTCTATCACGGTTTGGCGTAGCGTGCGCGGGATACGATCCACCGAATAAGTATGCCCTTGCAGCCCGGCGACGGGACAGAGCCCTAACAGGGCATTGGTAATGAACAACGCGTCCGCATGTCGCAATTGTTCGAGTGAGATATCACCGATCCGCAGAGGAATGCCAAGCCGCTCGGCCGTTTCGATGACAAGCTGCCGCATCACGCCGGCAATGCCCGCATGGGCCAGTTCCGGGGTGTAGACCCTGTGGTTCTCAACGAGGAAGAGATTACCCTGAGTGACCGAGATCACCCGGGCCTCCTCGTCGAGCATTACTCCCTCTGCAATCTCGGGGTCCCGCCACTCCTGGCGCGCCAGCACCTGCTCCAGTCGATTGAGATGTTTCACA
>JASFJY010000227.1:0-5729 GCA_050119415.1 Chromatiales bacterium
CCATCGATATCGTGGTCGGCACCCACAAGCTGCTCTCCGAGGGGATCAAATTCAAGGACCTGGGCCTGGTGATCATCGACGAAGAGCACCGCTTCGGCGTGCGCCACAAAGAGCGGCTCAAGGCCCTACGCAGCGAGGTCGACCTGCTGACGCTGACCGCCACACCGATTCCGCGCACTCTCAACATGGCCATGTCGGGCATGCGCGACCTCTCCATCATCGCCACCCCGCCGGCCCTGCGCCACCCGATCAAGACCTTCGTCAGCCAATGGAGCGACAGCCTCATCGTGGAGGCCTGTCAACGTGAGCTGAAACGCGGCGGACAGATCTATTTCCTCCACAACGAGGTGAAGAGCATCGATAACATGGCGGAACGGCTGCAGGCCCTGCTCCCCGGCACCCGCCTGCAAGTGGCTCATGGCCAGATGCGCGAGCGCCAGCTGGAGGGGATCATGCGCGATTTCTACCACCAGCGTTTCAGCCTGCTGGTCTGCACCACCATTGTAGAGAGCGGCATCGACGTGCCCAGCGCCAACACCATCATTATCAACCGGGCCGACAAGCTGGGACTGGCGCAACTGCACCAGATCCGGGGCCGGGTCGGGCGCTCCCACCACCGGGCCTATGCCTATCTGCTGACTCCCCCCCCTACCGGCATGACAAGTGATGCAAAGAAGCGCCTGGAAGCCATTGAATCACTTGAAGACCTTGGCGCAGGCTTTACCCTGGCCACCCATGACTTGGAGATTCGCGGCGCCGGCGAGCTGCTGGGCGAGGAGCAGAGCGGCCAGATCCAGGAGATCGGCTTCTCCCTCTACACCGAACTGCTGGAGCGGGCTGTGGCCGCCCTCAAGTCGGGACGCCAGCCAGAGCTTGACCGTCCCCTCGACCACGGCACCGAGATCGAACTCAGCCTCCCCGCTCTGCTACCGGAGGACTACCTGCCCGACGTGCACAGCCGCCTGGTGCTCTATAAACGCATCGCCAGTGCCGCCAACAATGATGAGCTACGGGAGCTGCAGGTGGAGATGATCGACCGCTTCGGCCTGCTACCCGAGGCGACCAAGAACCTCTTCGCCATCACCGAACTCAAACTGCGTGCCCACCCGATGGGCATCCGCAAGATCGAGGCCGGTCCCAAGGGGGCCCGCCTGCTCTTCGAGGAGACACCCAATGTAGATCCTGGGAAGTTGATCGCACTGATCCAGAGCCGACCCAATACCTACCGCCTGGACGGAGGTGATAAGCTACGCTACATCGCCGATCTCGAAGCCCCCGAAAGGCGGGTTGAACAGATCCACCACTTGCTAGACACCCTGACAGACTGAGTCCCGAGATGCACGGAAATCTGAGAGTTGTTACCCACACCCTCGCCTTGGCAGTGCTACTGAGCCTGCCCGGCCGACTGCCCGCGGAGCAGACCAAAGCCTTTGCCGAACCGCCCTGGTACGAGTTCGAGGTCTTAATCTTCCGGCGCATCGACAAGGGCGCCGGTTCCACCGAAGCCTGGTCGGAAGACCCGGGCGGTCCGTCATTCGAGAACGCCGCCTCCTTCGACACCCGAGGCCTCGCCACTTTGCGGAACAATCAGCCGATCCCCTACCGCCCACTGCCCGCTGAACAGCGGCGCCTCGGTAATATCTGGACCGCCTTTCGCAACTCCAGCAACTACCGCCCCCTCTACCATGTGGCCTGGCGCCAGCAGGTGGTCGATCCGAATCAGGCGCAGAGCCTCTACATCTACCTGCCGCCCGATGCGGGCCAGTCCGGACCGACCAATCCGCCCAAGCTGGAGGGCACGCTCAAGATCGGAGTCAAACGCTATCTTCATCTGGAGACCGACCTGCTTCTGCGTCTGCCGGCCGCCTCCGGAGGTAGGGATGACTACTTCATGGGACCTGCCTTCCGCAGCTACCGGATGCAGGCCAAGCGGCGCATGCGCAGCGGCAAGCTGCACTATCTCGACCATCCGGTGCTCGGCATCCTGGTGCAGGCGGAGCGCTATGAAGCTCCGGCACCTGAACCGCTTACAGATGCAAATGCAACGACCGCGCCGGACACAACAACCCCACAGACCCAACCCGCCGCCGATCAACAGTGAGCGCGACATAATTGGCTGCCGGGTTAATTGTGTATTTTCTAAGAGCGACCGGGTGAAACATCCGGATTAATCCGAACGTTTCACCCGGTATCGCGATGATCGCGCCGGGGCCGCCGCGCAGATGCGCGGAAGGTCCACCTTTCAGACGGCAAGCCTCGGTTCAGCGCTGCATGCTCCAGAACTGATTGCTATCACCCGAGAAGCTCCAGGTTTGCACGTTGGCGCCGCTCTGGTCAGACGAGATGTCGACAACCTGAGTCGGGTAGTTGCGCATGGCGATCTTGCCGGTCGCCGGGTCGAACTCGAAGCGCTGGTCGCTGCTGCCGTTGCAACTCGAAATAGTGATATTGGCGCCATCGGCGTAGCTCCCGGAATTGTCGAGGCAGTAGTGCGGATCCCGCATGCTGCGGATCAGTCCGCTGACCTCGTCATAGCTCCAGCGCTGGCTGGCGCTATCGTTGCAGGTCATCTGTATGACGTTGCCGCCGTCTGCCATGACGGCATCTTCGATATCCAGACAATGTCCGGATTGCTGGTTAACGATCCGCAACGCTGTCGCGGAGGCCGGCACAATGGAAGTAACCGGAGCGTAAACCACCCCCAGCTTGTCGATCTCGTCGCCCGAACGGCCATGGAATGCGACGATCTGCCAACCGTCGGGCGCAGCGTAGGTGGCGCAATCGGATGTCTCGGTGCCACCGGAGAGGCCGCGCCCATCGCTGGTCTCGAAGCGGGCCGAGAAAACCCTCGTGTTGTCGTTGTACTTGCCCGTGCAGAGATAAGCGGAGGTGAGGTATTCTCCGTCCGCCAGGGTCAGTGTCTGCTCATCACCGCCAGTGCCGCCGTGGGCAAAGGGATAGCCGTTGGAGAGGACGGTTTCAACGCGGTCCACTCGCGTACCGGTGCGCAACTTCAGTTCATGCACAACCGCGGAGGCCGGCAGCAGCGAAACGTCGTTGAAGGCCGTGCCATGCGGTCCGCCAACCTGGTCGCTGAGCCGGCGGTCGTCTGCAGTTGCATACTGCCAGTTCACGGCGATAGCGCGATGGTCGGAAAGGTCGTTGCCGTCGGCATCCACGGCATCTTCGGCAACACGGTAATCCATGGCATACAGCCCGACAAACCCGTTGTCGCGTACCAAGACCTTGTCCACCACTTCACACTCGGAACTGGTGACGGGGGGATCGCAGACCAGGGCGGTCGAGTTCTTAGCCGGAACAGCGCCGTTGCGCACCCGGCTGATCCAGACATCGGAGAAGCCGTGGCGCAGAAATTGCCGAATGTTGTCACCAGCACGGGTGTAGCGGGTGTTGGTGTCGCCCATAACGATAATGGCGTTGCCCGCCGAGTTGTCTTCGATGAAGCTGAGGAGCTGCAACAGGTTCTTACGTCGCGCATCGAGGTCGGCTTCTTCCACCTGGGCCTGCGTGTGCAGGTTGTAGATATCGACGTAGACACCCTCGGCAAGGCGGGTGCGGGCCAGGGTAAAGCCTTTGGGTGTCAGACAGTCGACGCCGTTGCAGTCGTCCCACCCGACACGTTGCCAATCCATGTAGGGGAAGCGGCTCAGCGAGTTGAGTCCGCTGCCGATGCCCATTCCGCCCGAGGTCGGCGAGCGATAGGGATGATCGTCACAACTGTCGTAGAGTGCGGCGTGGTAGTTGAAATCCTCCTGCACGTTGACGAAGTCGAAGCTCTTCACATAGCAACTGATGAGTTCCGTGGCGGCAGCGCGGTCGCCGACCGCGCTGGAAATCCCCTGCGGTAATCCGGCCACATTGTAGGCAAGTGTCGAGAAGCTGCCGTCTTCAGCCAGGGCGAGGGTGGCAGTAAGTGAGTAGATGCCGAGCAAGATGTAACTAACTGTCCTATTCATTTTCATAGTCGTACCTTTTTCTTACTTTTTTCAGAGTGCTTTCAAATCGGGCGCAACGCAGCATCACAGCGGTTTCACTGCTTAGCCGTGCTATTTGCTCAGTCGCAAACCCACAGCTAAGCAATGATGTCTGCGCGATCATCGCGTTCCTGTGCGTAATAGCTATGCTTGAGTTAATGTGACAAATGGGCAACCAAGCGGGTATCGCCATACTTCAGTGTGCTGTCGGAATTGTTTGCTAAATTAGTGATTGAAGGCAGCGGATAGAATACGACAGGCACATCTACTATTTGCTGGGCGCCCAGACTTGAAGGTTTGGATGGCTTGGTAATTTCATCATTTGATCCGTCATTGTCGCCATTGCATGCCGCAATATTAAGTGTCAGGGCAACTACGATAGCTTGGGAGAGTCTGCTGGGTAAGAATTTGCTCCTGCTCATGGAAGTCTCAACCTGTTAAGACATACATGTGAGCAGCTTATAGATGCAGCGTGAAAGTTTTTTAAAAGATATTTGAAGACTACGAGAAGCTCTATGATCATTTATCTATATCGAGACTCTCGCACTTGAAGAATAAACACCCACTTATTGTCAAGACTCAAAGATCGCCCTCCATCTGCGGCCCGCCATATCGCAATCCGATCGCCGATAATTTATCCTGAATAATGTTTTTTAGCAAAAAAAAACCCAGCCGAAGCTGGGTTTAAATGTGCTTTAGGCGTCTTTAATTAGCTGTTTCGACGCTTCCGGCTGTAGGCAAGCCCCAGCAATCCCAGGCTCATCAACATCAAGGTGCCTGGCTCGGAAACACTGGCCACATCGTCCCGGGGGGGTACGTTGGAGTTGTCAGGCCCATTCTGTGGGTTGTGTCCGCCCGGACAGCTATTGTCGGAGACATCCATATTCCAGTCATAAAAATCGTTCAACAAACCGCCCTGATCTGCTGATCTGGAGTCGGCCCCGCCATTCAATCGCCGCATCAGATCCGCGAAGGATGTTCCAAAGGCGTTGTTGACCTCTCTCAAGGTGGCGGTGGATGCTGCTGCATCGAAAGGATCCAGCGGCAGGGCTTGTGCCTGGAAGCTGATTAGTAAAGAAGCTAAGGCAACCATTAACCATTTATAAATGTGTAACGCTTTCATATTGGGTAATCCGTGTAACTTGTTTATCTCACACAATAAATAGCAAATGATATGCCAACTAAAATTTACACGTATAAACAGTAAGTTGCGTAATCAGCGCTAAATGATCATATTCTGCATGTAAAGCAGCTCGACACTCGCGTGTTGACGCTGGCCTGACAAGAACATTTTTAATATATTATTTCCTGACTTTTATTGTGATTTTATTCACGCTAGTGAAAGAAGCCGGCCTTTGATGAATAGTCGACGAGACAACAAACCAGTAGACGGAAATCTATATAAAAGAATGGAGGATTGCGTTCATTTCCAAGCTCTTAACCAAGGATGAATTTAAAACACCCCTTCTCCCACGAAGCAATCATCACTTAGCGATGGTTTTTGCACCGCCGGCGGCAGAATGAAAATCCTGGTAATCGAAGTGTAAAGAAATCCGAATAAACCTCTGAAATGATCCACTCCTGTTACTGACCCGGTAATCTTCGATCGAAAGAAGGGGCAGACAACGCAGCCGCCCCCTCAACGGGGGGCGGCTATGCAGAGATAAGCAGGATTTTGGGTCAGCCGCAGGCCAGCGGACAAGCGGCGGGCACAGCGGCTAAGGTTGGCTGGAT
>JASFJY010000228.1:0-5713 GCA_050119415.1 Chromatiales bacterium
CGTAGGGAGCGCAATATCACAGATATCGCCATTCTACGCATTGAACAGCTTTATCCGTTTCCGCGCAGAACTTTGATGGGTATTTTGCAAAATTACCTTTATGCAAAGGAACTCGTGTGGTGTCAGGAGGAGCCGCGTAATCAGGGTGCCTGGTACCAGATTCAGCACCATTTGCGTGTCAGCAAACCCAAAACCATGATGCTCGGATATTCTGGGCGGCCACCCTCGGCATCCCCAGCTTGCGGTAATGCGCGGCTGCATGCCTTGCAACAACAGGAACTCATTGACCGCGCACTATCCGAAGAAGCCGTGGACGACCCGGGTGAGCGCCTCGATGGCGCCGATCTTCAGTAAATCGAGAGCTAGTGTGGTGTCTCATATTGTTTGACGATTATAGAAGCCCGCTCTGAGCAGGAGTCAAGGCGCACCCCAAGGGCACTTCCTTCGGGGCGCAATGCGCAGGCAATGGCAGGCCCTTGTCAAGCATTGCAACGCTTTATCCGCTCCTCCCCTCGGTTACACTTTGTAGTTTGCTCATATTCCTGACATAACACTAAAAAAACCGCAAGTTAGTTTCTTTATTTAGCGACCGGGTGAAACATTCTGGCTAGCTAATGCGCGCCTGTCATAATCCTTGTACTTGTCCCTAAATTTACAGTGGTTATCAGATCAGCGGGGCCATCGGTGTGACTTTCATTCGCACAACTCGGGACTGCCTTGCCCGAAACCAGATTACTGGTGCGTCGCGGGATGTGATGGAGCCAATCCGCATGGAAGAGGCGCTGACACCAGCGATACTTACGTTTTTGCATAAAGTGCTGCGAATCGATCTGCGAAATGCGTAGGATGAGCAGGAGTCGAAAACTATTACCCCCCCTGCCAAAGGCTGGTTAGAGAGTTACGGCTCGAAACTGGAACAGCACTTATCTCAGAGCGCCTAGGGCTATTACTGCCCTGCGCTATTCTAGATACTCGACGAGGTTGTGTGATCATTTAAATCGCATTCAAACTTGCTGGAATGCGTTATATTTGTTGTATGTGAATCTTCACTCTGCGTGGATTGAAATTTCCCGTACTCGATAGGTTGTTAATACTCGCTGGGACTTGCCTGTCCATAGACTTAAAAATGAACAGGGTGGGTAATCAAGTAACAAGTTGGTAATTTGATGACAGGCAAAGGAACCATTGGCAAAGGAAACATTCTCGCCGTCGATGACACGCCGGCGTCACTTAAGCTTTTATCTGAGATTCTCAGGTCGAAAGGCTATACCGTGCGCTCCGCTGTCAGTGGCGAGTTGGCCTTGCGTTCCGCCGTCAAGAATCCACCAGAGCTGATTCTGTTGGATATCCGCATGCCGGAAATGGATGGCTTTGAAGTTTGCCGGCGACTAAAGCAGGTTCCGAACACCAAAGAAGTACCGGTGATATTTGTCAGCGCCCTTTCCGCAACGGAAGAAAAAGTACTGGGATTCGAACTGGGTGCTGTCGATTTCGTTACCAAGCCCTATCAGCGTGATGAATTGCTTGCGCGTGTGCACACCCATTTGGAGGTAATGCGTCTGCGTAATAACCTGGAGGAGTTGGTGGAGGAGCGTACCTACGAGTTGCGAGAAAGCGAAAAGAAGCTTCGCAGGACCTTGCTGGAGTCCATAACCGCGATCGCGGCCACTATCGAGTTGCGTGATCCCTATACTGCCGGACATCAGCGCCGTGTTGCACATTTAGCTGCCAGGATTGCTGCTGAGCTCAAGTTGTCAGAAGAGCAGATCGAGGGGCTCAGTCTGGCCTGCGGTGTTCACGATATCGGCAAGATCCGTGTGCCCTCGGAGATACTCAGCAGGCCAGGTGTGATCAGTGATGTCGAATTCAGCATGATTAAGCAACATCCAGTAACCGGTCATAGCATACTGAAAGGTATCGAATTTAGTTGGCCCATCGCGCAGACGGTGCAGCAGCATCATGAGCGTATCGACGGTTCCGGCTATCCGAATGGATTGAAAGATGGGGAAATATTGCCGGAGGCGAGAATTCTGGCGGTGGCCGACGTGGTTGAAGCGATGATTACTCATCGTCCATATCGCGCCGCCCTGGGTATCGAGGCCGCGATGGAAGAGATAACGCGCCATCGGGGCGAGCTCTATGATCCTGATGTTGTGGACGCCTGTCTCAGCCTTTTCAGAGACAAAAAGTACCATGTGGAATAACTGGTCGCTTAGAAAAGAAACTAACTTGTGGTTTTTACTCGTTATTGTTGGATTTCAGCAAAGCACAGAGTAGAAACGATCCACGCTGAACTCGCCCTCGCCCTGATCTCGTCGCTAAGCTGCGGTATTTGCTCAATCACCAATAGCGGGCTATTGAGAAGTGGCACAGGGATGTGCTGTTTACTGACCTGAGGATGGTTCAGTCGTAAATCCGCATCTGAGCGACGATCCCTGTGCGATCATCGCGTTCCCGGGTGAAACATTTGGGTTAAGCGAAATCGTCATGGACTTGTGACTGCGTCATCTCTATCCTCTGCGGGATCAAAGGGTGAGGGATCCGTTCCTCGCCCTTTCCATTTGTCCGGTCGGTCGCTGCGCGAAGATCGGTGTATATCGTTGATGGCGACCGGAGTACTTGTGAACTGGCAACCCTATTTCGTCTATGCGTTGATCCTTACGGCTGTCGCGCTCTTCTTCAGCGGCCGGGTGCGGCTCGATATTACGGCGGTCTTCGTGATCCTGGCGCTGTCCGTCTCGGGGGTGGTTACTCCGGCAGAGGCCATCGCCGGTTTCGGTGATCCGCTGGTGATGATGATCGCGGGGCTCTTCGTTATTGGCGAGGGGCTGCACCGCACCGGCGTGGCAGCCTGGGTGGGGCAGCGCATCGCTATCCTGGGAAGGGGCAGCGAGTGGCACATCATTCTACTGCTGATGCCAACCGTTGCCGTCCTCTCCGCCTTCATGAGTTCCACCGGGGTGGTGGCGATCTTCATCCCGGTGGTCTTGAGCATGGCCCGGGAAGCGGGACTGTCGCCCCGTCGCCTGCTGCTGCCATTGGCCTTCGCTTCACTCATCGGTGGCATGTTGACGCTGATCGGCACCCCGCCCAATATCGCCGTAAGCCGGGCACTGGTTGATGCGGGCCTGCAAGGTTTCGGTTTCTTCGATTTCGCGCCGCTGGGAGGCGCCATACTCATCGTTGGCGTGTTCTACATGCTGACCCTCGGAAGGCGGCTGCTGCCCAATGGCACGGAGCAGCCGAGCGGGGTATCCCAACGTACCCTGCGCGATATGGCCCAAGCCTATGCTATTGAAGAGGGGCTGCACCGGCTGCAGATTCGCAGCCAATCCCCCCTTTGCAACATGACAGTGGGTGAGGTCGGACTGCGGCGTAATTTCGGTATTACAGTGGTGGCAGTGGAGCGTCAGGGCGGACTGTTGACCGCGTTGAAGCCGGTGTTGACAGAGACCCGCCTGCACTCGGGCGATGTGCTCTTCGTGGTGGCGCCAAAGGCCAACATCGAGCGGCATGCCGAAAGGCTCAAGCTTACCGACTTGGGTTTTCCCACCGGCCTGAGGCGCCGCTTGCAGGGTCAGTTCGGCATGGCCGAGGCTTTGGTGGTGCCCGATTCGCCGCTGGTCGGCAAGACGGTTCGAGAGGGCAACTTCCGCAAGCGACAGGGGCTGACCGTACTCTCGGTACGTCGCGCCGATCAGCCCATGGCCCTCGATTTCGACCAAACCCGCCTGGAGGCAGGCGATATGCTGTTATTGGCCGGCCCCTGGGAGGCGCTTGAAGACATGGAGGGGGCGCGACGGGATCTGGTGCTGCTGGAGATGCCTCAGGAGATTGCCGAACGTACCTGGCACGGCAATCAGGCGCCCTGGGCGGTGCTGGTGACCCTTGGGATGCTGATCCTGATGACCTTTCAGCTCACCTCCAATCTGCTGGCGGTGATGCTGGCAGCCTTTGCCATGGTGTTGACCCGCTGCGTCAGCATGGAGGAGGCCTACCGCTCCATGAACTGGCAGAGTCTGGTGCTGATCGCCGGCATGCTGCCGCTGGCTCGCGCGTTGGATGTGAGCGGTGGATCAGGCCTGATCGTTGGGTCGCTGGCGGATATTTTCCATGATCTGGGTCCCAGGGCGGTTCTGGCTGGGCTGTTTCTGCTTACCTCCCTGTTTAGCCAGTTCATCTCCAACACCGCCACTACCGTATTGATTGCCCCCATTGCACTCAGTCTCGCCCTCGATATGGGGCTGGCACCGGCCCCCTTCCTCATGACTGTGGCGATTGCCGCATCCACCGCCTTCGCCACCCCGGTGGCCTCGCCGGTCAACACGCTGATCCTCGGTCCCGGCAACTACCGCTTCGGCGACTTTCTGCGTATCGGTGTGCCGCTGCAGATGCTGGCGCTGATCATTACCCTGGTGCTGGTACCGTTGATCTTTCAGATGGCGGGGTGAGAGGGCGACCTTGTCAGTGCCCGCAGTTCTATGGCCATGGCTGTTATTAACGCGAATAGTTGCAGCACCATGATGACAGCCAGCCACTGTGGCATGCTCAAGCCGAGAAATTGCCACTGGATATCGCCGCAGAATCCGCTCGGCTGAAACATGGCGGGAAACCACTGGTCGAGTTTCAGCCAACTGGGGAAATTCGCATTCACATTGCAACTCAGCGAGGGCGTGATAAAGCCAAGTTGCATGCCGGAGAGCTTCAGTGCCAGATAGAGGCACCAGCCCGCGGCCGCTCCCCAACCGATGTAGCCGATCCAGCGGGCGAGTGCCGATCGCGGGATGCTCAGGCCGAGCAGCGCCGAGAGGAGAATCCCGATCACGGCGACCCGCTGGTAGACGCAGAGTTCGCAGGGGTCGAGATCCAAGACGTATTGGAAAAAGAGGGCCGCCGCCTCAAGGACGAAGGCGCTGATGAACAATAGAAGCCAGGGTAGGCGGTGTTGCGTGATGATCATACTTTTCACGAACGGTTAGATCTGCTTTCAAGCTCAGAGTTCAGCGTATAATGATATCAGTGAACTACGCTGAGCGGTAATTTGTCCCGGACTGGCGTGGCCCACTAGCACTATTCCATTAGCCTCCTGTTGTCTGGGGGAGAGGGGATTAATAATATGTTAATTTTCTAATCCCTTCATCCTGTCCGTTCATGCCCCACGCTTATCTGGGTCACCCTACGGGCGCCTTCGGCGTGTAAGTCGTCTTCCTGCCGGCAGGTACACTTCGTCTGAAGATGACATATTTACTTGCCGGGCTAAATTCATCTCAGCCAGTGGGTCTCGAGCGACAGACTGGATGCGGATTTGAAATGGCTGATGAGGTCGGGCATGAACTGTAAAAAATCCTGCTCGATGCCCGTGATTTTGTCTTTGATCCGTGGCAGATAGCCGAGAGCGCTCTCCCTCGCCAATAACCTGGGCGACAGTCGTCTGTCGATGCGCCAAAAGGCCCTTTCAACGCCATTGAAGGAGCCGTAATCCATGAGGTGGCCGGATCCGACCAGTTTGCTCAGAAAGGTTCTGGCATTGTCGGGGTAGCTTCTGCTTGCCTGTTGCGATTGCCAGTTGAAGGTGTCGATGAACTCATCGAACGGGGTATGTGAATAGTGGTGCCAGTTCCTCACCAGAAGGTGGTCATAGGTAACATCGATTACCACACCCTTCAGGTAGCCGTTTTGGCCGAGGCGTGATTTACTCTTCATGACCATCGGG
>JASFJY010000229.1:0-5706 GCA_050119415.1 Chromatiales bacterium
CTGGTTCTGCGGCGCTTGGAGCGGTTACGGCTTTCACGAGGACGGTCTGAAGTCCGCCCTGCGAATCATCGGCGACTTCGGTGTGGAGGCCCCATGGCCGGTCGTGCTCTGAGCCGTATCGTCAGCGGCCGGGTGATGCACCGGCGCCGGCTGCCGCAGGAGAACCGGTTTGTCTACCCGGTCTTCTACCTGCTGCTTGATATGGATGAGTTGGCTGAGCTGGAGAGCTGGCTCTTCGGTGTCAACCGTTGTCGGCTCCTGGCTTTTCACTTCGCCGATTACGGCGACGGCAGCGATCCGCGACGCTGGGTCCGCGAGCTGCTGCAGGCTGACGGCATCGACGACTGCGACGGCAAGCTCTGGCTGCAGACCTTTCCCCGGGTCTTCAACTATCTCTTCAACCCTGTCAGCTTCTGGTACTGCGGTCGGAGGGACGGCAGCATCGGTGCTATCGTCGCCGAGGTCAACAACACCTTCGGCGAGCGCCATTGCTATCTTTTGCGCCCCGACGCCGGCGGTCGTTTTGAGGCGGTCTACGCCGACAAGCGACTCTATGTCTCACCCTTCTATCCGGTGAGCGGCGGCTATCGCTTCCGCTTCAATCTCGATTTCGACCATCCCCGGGTCAGCATCGATTACTTCGACGAAGGCAAGCTCCAGCTCAATACCGCCATCTGGGGTCAGGCCCGTACCTGGTCGCTACCCGGATTGCTCGCTGCCTTGGCCAGGCAGCCCATGCTGACCCTGGGGGTGATCGCCCGTATTCACTGGCAGGCACTACGTCTCTGGCTCAAAGGGGCGAGGCTTGCAAAACGACCATCTGCTACCGCGGAGGAGACATCCCGATGACCGGTATGACCCAGACCCTGACACCCCAATCACTGCCCTGGTCGGTGCGTCCGCTGATGAGTATCCTCGGACGCATCCAGGAGGGCACCCTGAGCCTCACCACACCCGAGGGGATGACACTTCAGTTCGGCACTGGCGGCGAGCCGCGGGCCGATCTGCAACTCAATGACTGGGCGGCGCTGCGACGCATGTTTCGCGGCGGCGATGTGGCACTGGCCGCCTGTTATCGTGATGGCGAGGTCACCACCGGGGATCTGACCCGGTTGCAGCGCCTGGCGCTGCGTAATCTGCAAGTCCTGCAGAGGGCTGCTCAGCGTAACCGGCTGCTGAATATGTTTTACCGTCTGCGCCACCGTCTGCGCGCCAACACCCGTCGCGGCAGCGCCCGCAATATCGAGGCCCACTACGACCTGGGTAATGACTTCTACCGCCTCTGGCTCGATCCCTCCATGACCTACTCCAGCGCCTGTTTCGAAAACGGCCTGGACGGGGATCTGAAACAAGCCCAGGAGGACAAATATGCCCGCATGTTGAGTCTCAGCGGCGCGCAAGCCGGCGACCGGGTGCTGGAGATTGGCTGCGGCTGGGGCGGTTTCGCCGAGCACGCCGCCGCCCGCGAGATCGATGTGAGCGGGGTGACACTCTCGCCCCGTCAGCTCTCCTACGCCCGTCAACGCATCGACAAGGCGGGGCTCTCCTCACGGGCGCGCTTCGCGCTGCGGGACTACCGGGATCTGCAAGGCAGCTACGACCACATCGTCTCCATCGAGATGCTGGAGGCTGTGGGCGAGGCCTACTGGGACACCTACTTCGCCAAGCTGCATCAACTGCTCAATCCCGGGGGCAGAGCGGCAATTCAGACCATCGTCATCGGTGACGAGCATTTCGAGCGCTACCGCAGCCGCAGCGACTTTATCCAACACTACATCTTTCCCGGCGGCATGCTGCCATCCCCCGGAGTGTTGCTGCGGCTGGCGCAACGGCACGGTTTTCATATCGAAGGCATGGCCAGCTTCGCCAGCCACTATGCCGAAACCCTGCGCCGCTGGCGCGATCGCTTCGATGCCGAATGGGGCGCCATTGCGGCTCAGGGGTTCGATGAGCGGTTCCGGCTTCTCTGGCGTTTCTATCTCAGCTACTGCGAGGCCGGTTTTGACGAGGGTCGCATCGACCTGCTGCAATTGGCGCTGGTCAAGGAGGCGCGGGCATGAACCGCCACCTGAGCCTGGGTGTCTCTTTTTGTCTTTTTTGTCTTATGCTGATTCTCGGGGGAGCGGCGAAGGCTAATGGGGCGCACCTAGAAACGTACCCGAGTCTGCGCCCGGTCGGCAGCGGCGCCTTGAAGTGGTTGGGCGTGACGCTCTACGAGGCGACCCTGCTGGCCCCCGCGGGTGCCTACCGCGCCGATGGCCTGTACGCCCTAGAGATCGCTTATCGCTATGGTTTCACCCGTCAGCAACTGGCCCGGGCCACCCTCAAGGAGATCGAGCGGCTGCAAGGTGAGCGGGGAGACCGCGAGGCGCTGATCGAACGCTTCAGCAAGCTGTTTACCGATGTGTCGGCGGGTGAGCGGATCACCGGTGTCCATCTGCCGGGGAAGGGGGCGGACTTCTACGGTCCACAGGGCTATCTGGGCCGCCTGCAGGATCCGCGGCTGGCCGCCGACTTTTTCCAGATCTGGCTCAGTCCCAGCACCCGTGAGCCCAATCTGCGCAGACAACTCCTGGGGGCTCTGGAGTGAATACCCGTCAACACATTGCTTACGGCCTGCTCGGCGCGCCGCTGGCGATGGCGGCACTACCGGTCTATATCCATACCCCCAAGCTCTACGGCGATGAGCTGGGCCTGGGCCTGGCGCTTACCGGCGCCATCCTGCTCGCCTCGCGCGCCGTCGACACCCTGCAGGACCCCTGGCTGGGACGGCTGGCCGATCATCTGCAAAAGCGACCGGGTGGCTGGCCCCTGTTGGCCGTGGTGGCCACACTCTGTCTCGGCCTCGCCTATGCCGCCCTGTTCAATCCGCCCCTGCAGGCCGGCAGCGGTCTGGCACTTTGGTTCGGCGTCACCCTGGTGCTGGTCTACACCGCCCACAGTGCGTTGAACATCACCTATCTGGCCTGGGGCGCCAACGCCAGCAGCGACAGCCGGGAGCGCACCCGGCTGGTGGCCTACCGCGAGGGGTTTTCCATTTTCGGCGTGATTCTCGCCAGCCTGCTGCCTATGCTCTTCGCCGACTGGCTCGATCAGGGTCGTCAGTGGCTACCGTTTAGCGCGCTTTTCGCTCTCTTCCTGGGAGCCGCCGTCTGGCTGCTGCTGAATCAGGCCCCTCGGCCTCAGGCCGGACCGGTGATGCCCCAACGCCTGCTGCAGCCCTTGGTCCACGAACCCTTTCGGCGTCTCGCCACCCTGTTTCTGCTCAATGGTCTGGCGGTGGCCATGGCGGGGACCCTTGCCCTCTTCTATATAGCCGACGTATTGCGGCTGGAGGCCTACAGCGGCGCCTTTCTGGCCCTCTACTTCCTCAGCGGCGCCGCCTCCCTGCCGTTCTGGCTGAGTCTGGCACGGCGGCTGGGTAAGACGGTGACCTGGGCGCTGGGCACCCTGGTGGCGGTGGTGGGGTTCGTCTGGGCCACCCAGCTCGGCAGCGGCGACTGGCTGGCCTACGGCATCATCTGCCTGCTTTCGGGCGCGGCCCTGGGCGCCGATCTGGCCCTGCCGGCGGCCATCGCGGCCGACATCATCCCCGCCGGGGAGCGGGGTCGTGCCGCCAGCTATTTCGGTATCTGGAGCCTGATCAACAAGGGCGTGCTGGCACTGGCGGCGGGTCTGGGATTGCCCTTACTGGCCGGTTTCGGCTACCAGCCCGGCGGCGAGTCGGGCCTGCTGGCCCTGTCGCTCTTCTACGCCGGTGTGCCCTGTCTGATCAAGCTACTCTCCGCCGCGCTGCTGATGCGCTGGCGCCAATCCCTGGAGGTGAGCCATGTCCTATAAACCACTGTTGTTACTGAGTGCGATCGGTCTGACCGGCTGTGCCGGCGTCGATGTGGCCGAATACCAACAGGAGCGTCCCGAGCTGCGGCTGGAAGACTACTTCAACGGCACCCTAGACGGCTGGGGAATGTTCCAGAAACGGGACGGTAGCGTGGCCAGGCGATTCAAGGTGGTGGTCGAGGCAAGTTGGGAGGGTGAACAGGGTGTGCTTGACGAAGCGTTCACCTACAGCGATGGCACCACCCAGCGGCGGGTCTGGTATCTGGTTCATGAGGGCGACGGACGCTATACGGGCAGGGCGGAGGATGTGGTCGGCACCGCCAGCGGACGGGTTTCCGGTAACGCACTGCACTGGATCTACACCCTGCAGCTGCCGGTGGGCGAGAAGGTCTACGAGGTGGACTTCGATGACTGGATGTATTTGCAGGAGGAGGGTGTGTTGCTCAACCGTTCGGTGATGAAGAAGTTCGGCTTTCGCCTGGGCGAGGTGACGCTCTTTTTCAAGAGGCGGGAGCCGTGAGTCCCAACCCCCGACTTACCGATTGGCGCGAGCGCAGGGTTTGGATCGTCGGCGCCAGCAGCGGTATCGGCGCCGCCCTGGCGCAGCAGTTGGCCGAGGCCGGCGCCCGCCTCGCCCTCAGTGCCCGGCGTGAAAGCACTCTGCGGGCGCTGGCTCGGGAAGGCGACTTGGTGCTTCCCCTGGATGTAACCAATGCCGAAGCGATCGCTACGACCCACCAAGCATTGTTGGCAGAGTGGGGCGGCATCGATTTCGTTATCTACTGCGCCGGGGTCTATACCCCCATGCGCAGTTGGGAGCTCGACCTGGAGCAGGTCGGGCAGGCCATGTCGATCAACTTGGCGGGGGTCTACCGTCTGCTGCAGGCGGTGGTACCGGGCCTTCTGCGACAAGGTGCGGGCGGCCTCTGCCTGGTGGGTAGCGTGGCGGGCTACACCGGCTTGCCAAAGGCACTGGCCTATGGGCCCTTCAAGGCGGCGATGATCAATCTGGCGCAGATCCTTTACGTCGATCTGGCGCCCAGGGGCATCGGTGTCTATCTGGTCAATCCCGGTTTTGTCGCTACCCGGCTGACAGCGCAGAACGACTTTGTCATGCCGGCGCTCATCGAACCCGAGACCGCGGCCCGTGAAATTATCACGGGACTCGGACGGGGCGCCTTCGAGATCCACTTCCCCAAGCGTTTTACCTGGTGGCTGCGCCGTGTCAGCCGACTCCCTGATTGGCTGCGGCTGCCATTGATGAAAAGGGTGGGACAGACATGAAACTGAATGAACTGGTCGAGTGGTATGAACAACTCACGCCCGATCGGTTGGCAGAGATCGACCGGCTCTACCAGGATGAGGCGACCTTTCGCGATCCCTTTAACAATGTCTCTGGTCGGCGGGCTATCGAAGCTATCTTCCGGCATATGTTCGAGACCACCGAAACTCCCCGTTTCGAGATGATCGACCGGCAGACTCGGGGTGACATCGCTTGGCTGCGCTGGATCTTCAAATGCCGACTGAAAGGCCGACCAATCGCCATCGACGGGGCGAGCCGGCTCATTTTCGGTGAGGACGGGCGGGTGGCCGAACATCGGGATTACTGGGATGCGACGGATCTTTTTCTCCAGCTGCCTCTGCTGGGTACAATGATCCACTTTCTAAAGCAGCGCCTGTCGGTGCCTGAAAGCACTCTGAGCGGAGAGTAGAAGATTCATGAACGGAAACCACAACATCAGCGATGTTTCACGCATCGCCGGCATCCCCAAGGACCTGCTGAGAATGTGGGAGCGCCGCTACGACTACCCTAAGCCCGAACGGGACATCAACGGCGATCGCGTCTATTCCGATGAACAGTTGAAC
>JASFJY010000230.1:0-5701 GCA_050119415.1 Chromatiales bacterium
AGCTGTTGATTTAATGGTCGGGGTGAGAGGATTCGAACCTCCGGCCCCTGCCTCCCGAAGACAGTGCTCTACCAGGCTGAGCTACACCCCGTAAATAGCCGCAGAGGATAACCCTGCCGCGGCGAGCGAAAGATAGTAATGGAAACGGCAGGGCGATTCAATTGGTTCTGGCCACAGAAAAGTCCGCCAGATCGGCCAAGGCCTGCCGGTAGGGCGTTTCGGGAAGCGGTGTCAGGGCCTGTTTGGCCATTTCGGCTTCGGCATGGGCCAGCCGCTGGGTGTAGGCGATGGCGTCGCTTGCGGCGATGGTTCGCATGACGAAATCGATCTGCTCGATACCGCCCTTTTCGATAATTTCCGTGAGGCGCTGTCGGGTCGGCTCATCCGCCTGCCTCATGGCCTGGATCAGGGGTAAGGTCGGTTTCCCCTCCGCCAGGTCGTCGCCGATGTTCTTGCCGATATCCGACTTGCTGGCGTCATAGTCCAGGGCGTCGTCCACGAGTTGAAAGGCGATGCCCAGATGCAGTCCGTAGTCGGCCAGGGCCTGTTCCTGCTGTGCGGAGACCCCTGCGACCACGGCGCCCAGGCGGGCGCCCGCTTCGAACAGGGTGGCGGTCTTGCGTTTGATGACCTCCATGTATTCGGCCTCGGTGGTCTCCGGATTGTGCACGTTGAGCAGCTGCAGCACCTCGCCCTCGGCAATGCGGTTCGTCGCGTGGGAGAGGATGTCCATGACCCGCATCTCGTTGACCCCGACCATCATTTCGAAGGAGCGGGAGTAGAGAAAGTCACCCACCAGCACGCTGGCCTCGTTGCCCCAGACCGAATTGGCCGTCTCCCTGTTGCGGCGCAGCTCCGAGCCGTCGACCACATCATCGTGCAGCAGGGTGGCGGTGTGAATGAATTCGATGATGGTGGCCAGATCGATGTGTTTGCTGCCGCGGTAGCCGCAGGCCTGGGCCGCCATTAGCACGATCATCGGACGCAGACGCTTGCCACCGCTGTGGACGATGTAGGCGCCGATCTGATTTATCAGCACCACGTCCGACTTGAGGGATTCGATGATCAGTCTATCGACCGAATCCATGTCGTTGTCGATGAGTTTGCGAATCGTTGTTATATCCATTGATAGGGTAAGACTGTACAAAAACCCCCGCATGCTAGGAGTGGGAGAGGGGGGTGTCAAGCAGGATGCCCAAGTAAGGTGCCCTAGGCATCGTGTTTTGACCTGCCCATCTCCACACATGTGGGTTATGTTGAGCAGGCGCAGGTCGGGTTAGCGCTGGCATTGGCGGCAGAAGAAGCTGGAGCGCTGGCCGATAAGGCGGCTCAGAATCGGTTCGCCACACTTGGGACAGGGCGCTCCTGTGCGATCGTAGACCAGCAGCTTCTGGGCAAAATAGCCGGGACGGCCGTCTTCTTGCTGAAAATCGCGCAGGGTGGTGCCGCCCTGCGCGATGGCTTCGCTGAGCACGGCCTGAATCGCCTCTGCCAATGTCTGGAAACGAGCCTTGGAGATCCGGTTGCTGGCCCGCGACGGGTGGATGCCGGCTCGGAACAGTGACTCATTGGCATAGATGTTGCCCACACCGACGACAACATGGCTGTCCATGATCAGGTTTTTCACTGCAATGCGCCGCCTCGAGCCTTGCCGATGCAGGTAGGCGCCGTGGAAGGACTCGCTGAGCGGTTCAGGCCCCAAGGGAGCGAGCAGGGGGTGTTCTCCGGGCGCTTTGTCAGTCCAGAGTACGGCACCGAAGCGCCGGGGGTCGCGCAGGCGCAGACACTGACCGCCGCTCAGGTGCAGCTCGAAGTGGTCGTGCTTCTGCGCAGGCAGGTTGCTGTCGAGAATGCGCAGGCTGCCGGACATCCCCAGGTGAATCAGCAGATGGCCATGGTGAAAACGAATCAGCAGATATTTACCCCGGCGCCCGATCTCGAGCACCTTGCGACCCTTGAGCAAGCTGGGGAGTTCGGCGGGAATGGGCCAGCGTAGGCGGGGTTGGCGCAGGATCACCCCCGTCACGCGCCGTCCGAGCAGATGGGGCTCGATTCCTCGCCGACTGGTTTCGACCTCGGGTAGTTCAGGCATCAGTGAGACTCCAGCCATGCCTCGGGCGGTGCTGTCAGATGGTGGTAGAAGCCATCGGCGATGAGATGAACCTGCTTGTCCATGTGCACATAGCGCCAACCGTTGAGCGGATCGGTGGTACCGAAATCGAGCGTCAGGCTGTCGAGTCGCAGCCGGATCGGTGCCGGAGCGAGGTTGAAGGGGGTCAGGTCCGCGGCTGCCGGAAAACGCTCCAGACTGGGTGTCGTACAGATGCCGAGCAGTTGCGCGATGCGTCTCTGATCGGCGGCGGCGGTGCCGCTGCGCCAAATCCCCGCCACTTTTTTCAGCAGAATATGTCTTCCCGACAGATCGCTGATCTCGATCTGTTCGATATGGGCGGGGTCGAGCGGCGTGAGGGGAGGCAAACGGGGTGGCTGGGCCCGCCAGATCAGCAGGCCGAGCAGTCCAGCCGCCGCCAGCAGGGTCAGGTTGAGCCGCCACCGCCGGTCCATGCTCAAGCTCGGTTGCGGCGCCAGGCCAACAGCAGCCCGCTCGCCAGCAGTGCCAGCGGGGCCAGGATCAGTGAGCCGAGGCCGATGATGGCGATGGCCGTTTTCGACAGGTGCAGTTCCCGGTCGTCGATGGGGGGGGTGGGGATGCCGAGCATTTGCTCTTCTCCGGTGAGCCAGCGCACCAGGGCCAGGCCCAGGTCCCTGTTGCCCGCGTTGTCGAGGAAGCTGTTGGCCAGGAAATCACCGTCACCGATAACCAGCAGGCGCTGCTCACCCATCTCCCGCTCCCGGGTGAGGGCATAGCCGATGGTCAGTGGCCCCGCCTCCTCGCCGGCGACAGGATCGCGTGTAATCTCTCCCGTTAGGGGGCCGGTTTCGTTCCAGCTACGTGTCAGGGTCTGCAGCAGGGGTTTGATGCGCCACTTCGACTCGCTTGGGGCAGCCAGCGCCGCCGCTTGGGGGAAGAGGCTCAGCAATGTGAAGTTCCGGGTGGCGGGGTGGTCCGGATAGGTCGGCACCAGAGCCACCGCCGGATTGTCGATGCCGAGTTCGTGGACATTGGCGTCGACGATGGTACCGGGTAGCTGCTCAATGCCGGTCAGGCGTTTTATCAAGGCAGCCGCCACCGGCTGCTGTGGATCGCTCAGCAAGAGGAGATTGCCGCCCTGATCGAGATAGTCCTGCAGTCGCTCGATCTCCCCTTCAAGGAATTGTATCTCCGGCGATGCAATGAGCAGCAATGCGGTATTGTCGGGCGGCGTGGGTGAGGTGGCCAGGTCGAGTCCCACCACCTGGTAACCCTGTTGTCTGAGCGCAAGACCGAAATCGCCCAGATCGAAATTGGCCGTGCCCAGCAGATCCCGTTCTCCGTGACCGCTAAGACTGGCGACCCAATGCTCGGTGCTGTGGCTCAAGCGCAGGATGGCGTTGGAGAAGCGTTCCTCGTCGAGCTGCTGTAGCCGCTCCTCCCGCTCGCCGTAACGCAACTGGATAGCGCCGGAGAGGCTGATCCCCTGGCGTCGTGCGGTATCGGGATTTCTCAGGGGGTCGATGAATTCTAGGGTGATCTCCGGCTTGATCCGCTGATAGCGGGCCAGGAAACGCCGGATACGTTCACGCAGCGTGCTGTTTTTCGGGGTGTAGGCGATCACCGTCAAGGGGCCGGGGAGGCGTTCCAGGATGCCGACACTGACCGCACTGAGGCTATTGCTGCCATGGCGGGTCCAGTCCCACTGTGTCGCATAGCGACCGCTGAGCCAGGCCAGCAGCACCAACAGGGTGAGCATCAGCAGGTGAAAGAGCAGATCGTGAAGACGCGCCGACACTCAACCGCTCCTGCGCCGATCAAGGCGGTATAGCGCGAGACCGAGAAAAAACGCCGTCAGGATCAGGAAATAGGCCAGATCACTGCTGTGTGCCAGACCGATCTGCAGGTTCAGGTAGTGGCTGGGCCAGGCGAGCCAGTGAAGAAAGCTGCCGCCCTCGGTGTGTTGATCCAGCAGCGAAATGAGCAGCAGCAGACCGTAGGCGCCGGCCGCGGCGATCCCCGGGTTTTCGCTCAGCACCGAAGTGTAGAGGCCGACGGCAAGGAACAGCGCGGCGAGCAGCGCCAGGCCCAGGGTGGCGGCAGTGATCAGCCCCAGGTCGACAGGCGTGCCCAACAGCAGGCTCAGGCTCAGCCCGCCGGGCATGAGCACGAACAGTAGCAGAAACAGCAGCAGACCGAGAAACTTCCCCAGCAGGATAGCGCTGACACCGATCGGCGCGCTGCTGTAGAGGCTGTAGGCGCCGCTGCGGAAGAGCTCGCTGAAGCTGCGCATGGTGAGGATGGGCGTGATGATCAGCAGCACCACGGCAGCCATGCCGAAGAGCTGCAGGCCCAACTGGTGGCTCAAGCCAAGGGTGCGGGACTCGGTCGCTATGCCGACAAAGGCCTCCAGGGTGCCGAGAAACTGCCAGCTCAGCAGGCAGAGTCCCAGTGCGAGCATGATCCAGGCCAGCGGCGTGCGCAGCAGACGGCGCCATTCGATCCAGGCGAGGCGCAGGATCATGCGCCGCCTCCGGTGGTGGCCTCGAGATAACGTTGTTCCAGGCTGACCTGTTCAGGGGTCAGTTCGACCAAATCCCAGCCCCGTTCCAGAATCAGGTGGGAGAGTTCGCTGACCCGGGACCCGGGGCGCAGGGTGACGCGGAAGTGGTGGGTGTAGAGTCGTTCCACCTCGGCGACCGGAGCGAGATCGCCAATCAATGACAGATCCAGGCTTTGTTCCAAACCGACCCGGTAGCGGGTCTCATCCGAGGGGGTGAGATCGCCCTGATAGACGATTCGCCCCTCCTGCAGGATAGCCACTCGGTTACAAGTGGCCTGGATTTCGGAGAGGATGTGGCTGGAGAGAATCACGGCGCGCTGCTCGGCCAGCGACTGGATCAGCTCGCGCACCTGACGGATCTGCGCCGGATCGAGCCCATCGGTCGGTTCATCCAGGATCACCACCTGCGGGTCGTGGAGAATCGCCTGGGCTAGGCCGACCCGCTGCTGATAGCCCTTGGAGAGGTTGCGGATGAGGCGGCGGCCCACCTCATCGAGTCCGCATAGCTGCTTGGCTCGTTGCAGTGCCTCTCGGCTCTGGTTGCGGTCGAGCCCGCGCAGTCGGGCGCAGTCCGTGAGGTATTCGTCGACGCGTTGATCCTGCAGCAGGGGGGGACGTTCGGGCAGATATCCGAGATGGCGTTTGGCCGCTATAGGTCGGTGCAGCAGGTCCTCACCGCAGATCAGGAGCTGTCCGCCGCTTGGGGCCAGGTCGCCGCTGAGCATGCGTAGGGTGGTCGATTTGCCGGCGCCGTTGGGCCCCAGCAGGCCGAGGATGTCGCCGCTCTGCAGCTGCAGGTCGAGCGGTTCCACCACCTGCCTGCCGTGGAAACTGCGTTGGACTCTGACTGCGGTGAGAAGGGTGGACATCGGCAGCAAGATACAGGAATTCTGTTTGGTTGATA
This sequence comes from Chromatiales bacterium, assembly GCA_050119415.1. Lineage (GTDB taxonomy): Bacteria > Pseudomonadota > Gammaproteobacteria > Chromatiales > Chromatiaceae > Thiodiazotropha. Next base: position 5,560 of record JASFJY010000230.1, read on the forward strand.
AAGACCTAGACCCGAATGTTTCACCCGGGCGGGTTGATTCCGGCGCCTAAACATATCACCCTTCGCAGTCGGATCAACCCTTGAGTATAACGGCGCGAAAGAATAATGGCGGAGACCTGGTCACCACTGATCGGTATCGATA